>JASFHM010000098.1:0-5548 GCA_050123215.1 Phycisphaerales bacterium
GCTCAGCCGTGGGTCACTATAAAGCAGGACCCCGAAGCAACTCGAACAACACTGACAACCATAATAAACTGTGTAAAAGTTCTGACCGTATATTTAAAACCAATCCTGCCGAAGTTTGCCGAGCGAATTGAAAAGTTTTTAAATGTTTCTTCGCTTACTCTCGATGACGTGGGAAAGGTTCTGGAAAATCATAAGATAAACAAATTCGAACGTCTTTTCGAAAGAGTCGATTCAAAAAAGGTAAATGCCATGATAGAAGAAAGTGCCGACCATAAAGCCCCAACCGCAAAACCTCAATCGCTGGACGAGCCGCTCGCTCCCGAATGTACCATTGAAGATTTTACCAAGGTTGATTTAAGAATTGCAAAAATAACAGAAGCCTCTGCCGTCGAAGGTGCCGATAAGCTGCTCGCCTTGAAGCTCGATTTGGGCGGCCTGGAGAAAAACGTCTTCGCCGGTATAGCAAAGGCCTACAAACCAGAAGACCTCGTCGGCAAAATCGTTGTTTGTGTCGCCAATCTCAAACCGAGAAAGATGAAGTTCGGCACCTCCGAAGGTATGATTTTAGCTGCCGGCCCCGGAGGCTCGGAAATCTTCATGCTCACAGTCGACCCCGGCGCAAAACCCGGTCAGAGAATACATTGATATGAAAGATAAGCTCGACATAATCGCAAGAGAGGACGGCCGATATCACCCGCGCGGCATACAGTTTGTCTATGACGGCCTCGGCTACACTATGAAGAATATGCTCGCCGAACCTCAGCACGTCAGCGGACAAACTCTCTGCGAAGGTCTGAAAGAGCTTGCTCTAAAAAGGTGGGGCCGGCTCGCTCTGCTCGTTCTCAACAGTTGGAACATCAGAACCACCCGCGACTTCGGCGAGATTGTCTATTTGATGATACATCACAAATGGATGAGCGCCCAGCCGACCGATACAATCGAAGACTTTGACGGCGTTTACGATTTCCAAACCGCGTTCAAAAAACGCGTCACTTTATAAGATGTGTCATCCACCCCCGCCGAAGTAGTACCTCAGGCCCGACATTATCATATGCACGCCGATGGCCGCGATGAAAAGACACATCACTTTCGAAAACACCGTGCAGAACAGCCGACCAAGCAGCTTATGAATCGGCTCCAGAAATCGCGTTATCAGCCATACAATACCGAACACTACCCCGATAGCCACCAGCGCCTCGGCCGCACCCGACCGCTGAAGCGTAGTCAGACTTGTCAGCATTGCACCCGGCCCAGCCAGTAGCGGACAGGCCATCGGAACACAACCGAGTTCGGCAGCACTTACAGTACCGTTGACAGCTACCGATTTCTTTAGTGTCCCGAATATCAAATGGTCTATCGCAATAATTAAAAGAAGTACTCCACCGGCCAATTGCAAATCCGCAAAGCGTAAATGAAACACGTGCTCCAGTATCCAGTTGCCCGCGAATGAAAACACCACGAGAATAACCACCCCGACCATCACCGCTGTGTTGAAGGCCCTTCGACTCTGACCATTCGGCACATGCTCAGCCATATGCAGGAACATCGGAATATTGCCCACCGGGTCGACTATCGCAAACAACGCCAGTATTGCTTCGAGATAAGCCATGCTCTTATTTCGGCAAACCACCCCCATTTCAACCAGCCCGGCTTAGTTCTTTGCTTGGTAATCGCTAAAATTTACTCTAAGAACTTTTTTATAATCGCCGTGTATTTTTCCACTGCTTTTTCAAGGTCACTGATTTCTATATACTCGTCGGGCTGATGACACAATTCACCATGACCTGGCCCGAATATCACTACCGGAGCGCCTAACTTCGCAAAGAAAGGCCCGTCTGTACAGAACCCCGCTGTTATTGTTTTCTCGCACCCGACCACCTCGCAAAACTCACGGACAAAGTTGTTGCTGTTGTCCGTCATCAATGCTTCAACGTCTCTTACTATTGAAATTCCGGCATCGAAATTCGAGTTAGCTGACTTGAGCCTATCGAACATCTTTTTAAAATCAGAAATTATTTCTCCATGTCCCTGGCCGGGCAGCGTCCGCATATCAATCTTCACACTGCAGCTATCCGGCACGACGTTTATCGCCTTGCCTCCGCTAATTGCATTGATGCTCATCGAAGCTGTCCCCAAAGCCTCATCCTTGGCATCACCTAAATTATAATTTTCTAATTCATCCAGAAATTCCCTCATCGAGTTTATCGCGTTAATCCCCAACTGCGGCATCGACCCGTGCGCCGTCTTTCCTCTCGTAATAACTTCAAGCCACAACAGGCCACGATGTGCTGTTATCACTTCGAAGTCAGTCGGCTCGGCCACTATAATCCCCGCCACATTTTTTAATTGTCCGCCGCATTCTTCAATAAACTTTTTTGCCCCGCAACTGTCCGTCTCTTCACCTGCCAACGCTGTTACAATGATGTCACCTTTAAGCTCGACGTTTGACTCGACTACTTCCTTTAATGCCGTTGCTAACGCAGCTGTCGAGCCTTTCATATCAGCCGAACCCCTGCCGTAAATCCGCCCCTCTTTTTCCGTAGCGCTAAACGGAGGATATTTCCACTTACCTTCGCCCGGCGGTACTACATCGAGATGGCACACAAACACAATGGTTTTACACTCGCCCGAAGATTTTACATGCGCGGTTATATTCGCCCTCGTTTCGTCCCACCTGCTAAGTTCGCAGTCGATATTGTTTTTGACGAAGTAACCCCGCAGCACCTCCGCAGCTGCCAGTTCACCCTTACCGCTCGTCGTCTCCGCCTCTATCAGCTTTTTCAATAACTCTTTCATAATAATCCGATTATATCAATTATGATTAATTGATGCACTGTCTGAGATTATTGTGTTTGTGTTTCCGTCTTACTATTCGCTGATGACTATTTTGTGTAATCCGTCAACCTTCCTGCAAAATCCTAAAAAATCTGTTGCAGATTTTAGCGAAAGCTGCAATACTACATGGTTAAGGCTTTTTGGCAGGATATAAGGAGGTTTAATGGGTCCGGTACTGAACGGCTTGACAAAACTTCAGAGCGTCGAAAACCGATTACGAGCTGCAAAGGCAAAGCTCGCCAGATGCAGACGGAACGTAATCCTGCAGGAAAACCAGATAAGGACCCTGACAAGCAATCTCGAAGCCAAAAAGGAGGAAGTTCAGCTAACCAAAGTCCAGGCCGACCGCCTTGAGCTTGAGTTGAAATCCCGCGACGAATCCATAAACCACCTCCGGGCCGCCCTCAACAACGCCAAGACCAACAAGGAATACGCCGCCGTCCTCACCCAGCTAAATACCACCAAGGCCGACAGCTCGAAAGTCGAAACGCAGATTCTCGAACTCATGAAGGACATTGAGGTCGACGAGCAGGAGTGCAAAAAAATCGAGGAGCAAATCGAGGACCAGAAGAAAATTCTCGAGCACACCCGCACCGAGACCGAGCAGCTCTCCGTAAAATACCAGGCCGAAATCGACCAGATTCAGAAAGAATGGGATGCCGAAGCTAAGCACATCCCCTCCGAAGCCCTGCGAATCTTCAAGCGCGTTGCTGAAACCTACGACGGCGAAGCCTTGGCAACTATCGATGAGCAGGAAGGCAAAGCCACAGCATACAGTTGTTCTGGATGTTTTATGAGTATCACGCATGAATCGGTGAATCTGTTGATGACCAAGGATGACATTATCAGATGTCCGAATTGTACGAGGATACTGGTGCTGGGGGCGAGTCAGGAATAGAAAGTTGGTATGTTTGGTATTGGGTGGGGTTGAAACTATTGGTGGGAATGGAACAATTGGCGGAGTTGGGCCTGTTGTTTTTGAACAGTTAATGGAATGCTTTTCGGCAATTCATGTAAAGAGGGGGGATGGGAAATCGGATATTAACAGGAAGTGGAAGGTGGTCTGTGGCAGAGAGTGTTGGAAACGTAACTATATATACCGATGGGGGCAGCAGGGGCAATCCCGGTCCTGCGGCAGCGGGTTATGTTATAACCGGCCCGGGCGGCAAACAGTTGGCGGCAAAGGGGCTGTACCTTGGCGAGGCTACGAATAACGCAGCGGAATATACGGCGGTGATAAAAGCCTTGGAGCATGCAAGAGAATTGACTGCCGGGAGCATCATGCTGTACAGTGATAGCGAGTTATTGGTCAATCAGCTTAACGGTAATTATAAGGTTAAGAGTGAGCAGCTTCGGCCTATGTTTCAGAAGGCATCGGAACTGTTGGCCGGTTTTGGACATTGGTCGATAGAGCATATAACAAGAGATAAGAATACAAAGGCTGACGAATTGGTCAATAAGGCCTTGAATTTGCAGCAGGACGTATCGGTTCAGAAGGCGAAGCCTAAATTTAATCGCAAACCGGTTCGGCTCGGCGTTTTGATAAGCGGGGGCGGAAGAACACTGTTGAATATTGTTGAGTGTATAAACAAAAGCGAACTTAACGCCGAAGTTGCGATGGTAATCAGCTCGCGTTCGACTGTGGCAGGAGTTGAGAGGGCGAAAAAGGCGGGGCTTGAAGTGAAAGTAATCCGCAAGAAGGATTATTCTGATGTTGATGAATTCAGCAAACAAATCGAGAAGGCGTTAGTTGCGGCGGATGTCGAACTGGTTTTGCAGGGCGGCTGGTTGTGCCTATGGAAGATACCTGCGAGTTATGAAAACAAGGTGATGAATATACACCCGGCTCTTTTGCCCAGCTTCGGCGGGCAGGGGATGTGGGGACATCATGTGCATGAGGCTGTTCTTGCGGCGGGGTGTAGAGTTTCGGGCTGTACGGTTCATTTCTGTACGAATGAATATGATAAGGGGCCGATTATAGTGCAGCGGTGTTGTGTAGTTGAGCAAGGCGATTCGGCAGATGATTTGGCGGCGAGAGTGTTCGAGCAGGAATGCATTGCGTATCCGGAGGCGATTAGCCTTTTTGAACAGGGCAGAATAAAGGTCGAAGAAGGAAAGGTAAAGATACTGTCTGAGCGGGGCGGTGGTAGTTAGATGAACCTGCGTCAAAAAAATCTGGTAAAGAATTTTGTCCTTGTGGTGCTGGTTACTGTGGCTATGGTGATAGGGCTGGTCAATTTTAAGGACTGGGTCAACTATACAGAAGCTATGCGTGCGATGCAGCACCTTGGACAAATCGTGTTTGTATACAGGCAAGAGAAGGGCTTGGTTCCGCCTGAGTATTATGTTAAAAACATCCGGGAACAATTGAGGGGTAGTGAGCGTCTCGGTCAATTGAAGTACCGAGCCCGCTGGATAGAATATGGAGCCAGCGATGATGAGATACTTGCTTATGTGAGGAAAAACTACAAGCATTTATTGTTCGGCTCCGGTGCGGTAGTATTGCGACTTGACGGCCGAGTTGAGTGGATAAAGAAAAAGCAATTCGATGAGCTGCTGGCCAGTCAGCAGAGCCGGCTCGAGATAGAAACCGAGCATTAATGTCACCATTCCGCTTAGCTTGCGAGTTGTGGGAGATAAACTTAGCTATTTCTAAGGTTAAAACCCTATAATTGCGAGGAAACTACCTCCAGTTACATTTGATGCAGTTTCC
>JASFHM010000099.1:0-5539 GCA_050123215.1 Phycisphaerales bacterium
ATAAGGGTGAAATTATTTTGGTAGATACGAACAAAGGAAAGAAGGTTGCCTCTGTTGCTTTGCCGCAGGTATCACTACATGTGGCCAATGCGATAGATGGGCGAATATATTTAGCTGACAGATTTGGGCGAATTATTTGTTTACAGAGAAGAGACTAAAGGAAGGGTTTCAAATGGACGTGAAAATCAAGACAGCATTGATAAGTGTATCGGACAAGACCGGCGTGGTTGAGTTCGCCAAAAAACTAAGCACGATGGGTGTCAAAATAATCAGTACCGGTGGAACCGCTAAGCAGCTCAGTGAGGCTGGAATTGATGTCATCGGTATCGAATCGGTTACCGGCTTTCCCGAAATGATGAACGGAAGAGTCAAAACGCTTCATCCTAAGATTCACGGTGCGCTGCTGTCGGTCAGGGACAACTCCGAGCACGTCTCGGCGATGAAAGAGCACGGCATCGAACCGATTGATTTGGTATGTGTGAATCTTTATCCCTTCGAGGCCACGATAGCAAAGAAGGGCTGTACTTTGGAAGAGGCGATAGAAAATATTGACATCGGTGGACCGAGCATGCTCCGCTCGGCTGCCAAGAATCATAAATATGTAGCTGTTGTTACAAATGCCGAGCAGTATCCGAAAGTTCTTGAACAGATGGAAAACAACAGCGGGGCTGTTAGCGAGGAGCTTCGCAACGACCTGGCTCGTGTGGCGTTTACTCTCACCGCTTCGTACGATGCGGCCATAGCAAAATATTTAAACAAGCGTGCCTCGATTGAATATCCTGAAAGAGTCTCTATCGCTGCGATAAGGCAGGCGACTCTCCGTTATGGCGAGAATCCGCACCAAAGCGCAGCCTTCTACAAACTGCCGCCGAGTGGCGAAACCTCGGTAAGCAGCGGCAAACTGCTCGAAGGCGGTAAAGAAATCAGCTTCAACAATCTGCTCGATACCAACGCGGCGTTTGAGCTGGTTAAGGAATTCGATGAGCCGGCCGCCGTTGTCGTCAAGCACCTCAATCCCTGCGGCTGTGCAGTTGACGCCAATATTTGCGAAGCGTATCGCAAGGCTTATGAGGGAGACGTGATAAGCGCGTTCGGAGGCATCGTTGCGCTGAATAGAAAAGTCGACGAGACCCTTGCTCAGACGATTATGGAGTCGTACAGTCGGTTCGGTAAGGCCCGCGGCGCAGGCGGTTTTTTTGCCGAGGTGATTATCGCGCCGGAGTTTGACCCTGCGGCTGTGCAGATAATTCGAACCCTCAAAAGCTGGGGTTCTAATGTACGTCTTGTGGAAACCGGACCGATTGACCGTGCCAAGATTGACCTTGGTGAATATGACGTTCGCTGTGTCGTCGGCGGATTGCTGCTGCAAAAACGAGACCTTGTCGCATGGGAGTCGGATGCTTTGACATATCCTACCAAGACCAGACCTGCCGCCGAGCAAATGGAAGACTTGAGGATTGCTTGGATTGCCGCCAAGCATACTAAGAGCAACACGATTGTACTGGCTAAGGGACGAAAAATCATCGGTGTCGGCGCTGGCCAGATGAACCGGGTCGAATCTGGCCTGATTGCATTTAAAAATGCCGGTGATGAAACTAAAGGTTGTGCCATGGCCTCCGATGCCTTCTTTCCGTTCCCCGACAATGTGGAAAATGCAGCTAAAGCTGGCGTGGCGTGTATCGTTCAGCCGGGAGGCTCGAAGAAGGATGACGAGGTCATTGCTGTCGCTGAAAAACATGGTATCGCAATGGTCTTTACCGGTAAACGTCACTTTAAACACTGAGACGGTTTTTTGAAAACAGACAATTTTTATCCGCTGCAGCTTCGAGCGATGGCGGAAACCGTTTAACCAGGGACGGAACGAATGCTTGATACGTTGGATGATATCCTGCGCGTCATTACGTTCATTGCCGCTGGTGGTCTGTTTGCAATTATTTTTTTCTTTATTTTTGCTCAGACAATCACCGGTTCCAGAACTGTCCATAAACAGCTCGAAAAGCTCATCAGGCAAAACGACGAAATTGCAAGGCTTTTGAGGCAGTTAAAGACCAACGCTGGCACGAAAAAGTCCGAAAAAGAGGAGTCTTAATGCCGGTTATTGAGGCCTTTATTGCTCCGGTATGAAATTTTTCACTGCGGTGGTGGATTTTCAGAACTATCAGAGGTATTTTGCGTAAATGTTGAATAGTCATATTGCCTTTTGTGCCGATAAATGGTAACATTAGGAACCTTTTTACAGGGCAAAAGGCTTATATGGGGCTGAAAGATATTTGTAATGGGTTTTCCCACAGCTAAAACCGAAAGTGCAAGTCGTAGGCGCTACCTAAAAGGGGCGGCTTTTGGCGCTTTGGGATTTTGTACGCCTTGGGCAGTCGACCATACCGGTACCTCCAGACAGTGGCTTGAAATTGTCGAAACCGAGTTGAGGCTTGCCAACCTCGGTGAATCCTTTCACGGGCTCCGCATGGTACATGTCAGCGACCTGCATTACAGCAGGACTGTCAGCGGCCGGTATCTCAAAAACTGTGTCCATTGGATTAATAACCTTAACCCGGATGTGGTTGTTCTGACCGGTGATTATATAACGCACGACTATCGTGGCCGGTTCAGACGAAAAGTCGTGAAGATTCTTGGACAAATTCAAAGTAAGTACGGTGTTTATGCCTCGCTGGGAAATCACGATTACGGCATCGGCGGCGGTCTGCATCGAATGAGACATGATGAGCTCGACAAGATGGTAAATCAAATCGAAAAAACCCACGTTAAAATCCTGCGTAACTCGGCGAGCTGTCTTGAAATCAACGGGCATAAACTTTGGTTTGTGGGCCTCGGTGATTTGTGGGCAGATGATTTCCTGCCGCACATAGCGTTCAGGGAAGTTGATTCTGCGGGCGCTGTAATTGCGTTGTCTCACAACCCAGATACGGTAGAGCATCTACACGGTTATGATTACGATGTGGTTGTGTCGGGTCATACGCACGGCTGCGGCTTTGAATGGACCGCCTTTCCAGACAAGCCGTTAGTCAATCGTCGCCAATACAAAGAGGGGATGTACCATTTCGGCGATAAAAAACTCTACGTCAATCGCGGGTTAGGCAGACACGGAAGATGGTTCAACGCAAGGCCGGAAATCACCGTCTTTACGCTGTGCTGAGTAACCAATCAATCAGCCTGTTTTTTCGGTACGTTTAATGTTCTCCCGCACCGGGGACATTTTACAGTGTTACCCTTATAGTTCGGCGGAACCTTCAGCTTTAATCCACATACGCAGGTTAGGAACACAAAACCATTGACCACTCGCATAATATCGCCGACTTGGCGCATCTGTTGAGCTTTGCGCTGTTCTTTAGCGACCCGTTCCGATGCCTCTCGTACTGCAACCTGCTCTTTACTGATTGCAGTACCCGGCACAATGCTTTGACGATGAGTTGTCCTGCTATACGCCTCCGAGTAGTCCCTGAACGACGCGCCGTGCGTCATGTTGCGAAGAATCCTTACACGCTCGGAAATCGGCGGGTGAGTGCTCGTAAGGTCGGATAATTTCATCTGCCCTTTCTTCTTGAACGGATTGACTATATACATCGGTGCCGAGACTTTGTTAGCTGCCGCCAGTTGAGGTGCAGGATCATTTGATATTTTCTCCAGCGCCGAAGCTAATCCTTCGGGATAACGGGTCAGCCTTGCCGCTCCGGCATCGGCTAAGTATTCACGTTTTCTGGAAAGGGCGAAGTAAAGCAGATACGCAAAAACCGGTGCCAGAATTGCCGCAAGAATTGCAACGAGCATAATAATCAGTTGCGCCTGCCCGCCGCCTCCACCGCCCGAGGAATATCTTCTTCTGCCTCCGCTCAGCGAACTGTAGAACATGCCGCGAAAGAAGACCTGGCTAAGCAGCACAATAGTCCCCAGCATAATACCGGCTAAAGTGACAAAAAGAATATCGCGGTGGAGGATATGACTTATTTCGTGTGCAATGACACCCTGTAGCTCATCGCGGTTTAATCTTGATAGTAAGCCTGCTGTGACAGCTACCGAAGCATTTTGCGGATTTCGGCCGGTTGCGAATGCATTCGGCGCAGGGTCTGGGATAATATATATCTTGGGCATAGCTGGCAGGCCGGAGGCAATCTTCATCTCTTCGACAACATTAAATAGCTGAGGGTGGACCTCTTTTGTAACCAGTTTTGCCCCGCTTGCCCCGAGAAATATCTGGTCGCCACTCGAAAAACTGACTAAAGCCAAAATCAGCCAGATAATCGCCGCTGCTATAAGCCCGAAGAAGCCCCCATCAGGCCCCGCAAAAGACAGACCGATGACATAGCCCAATAGCAGCAGCACAGCCGCCATCAGAGCCATCAGTATTATCGAATTCCGCTTATTGGCCCGGATTAATTCCCACATAGCCTGCTAAGCTCATTAAAAGCTTACCTTAGGAACTTCACGCTCGGCTGCTACTTCAATCTCGAAGAAGTCACGTTTGCCGAAGCCAAACATCCCCGCAATTATATTCGACGGGAACATCTGAATCTTGTTATTGAAGAACAGCACCTGGTCATTGTAATTCTGCCGCGAGAACGAAATCTTGTTCTCGGTACTTGTCAGTTCTTCCTGCAATGCAAGAAAGTTCTGGTTTGCTTTGAGGTCGGGATAGTTCTCCACAACCAGCAGAAATTTACTCAGAGCTTCACCCAGTGCCCCTTCGGCCTTGCCGGCCTCGGCGACATTCTTTGCGCCCATAGCCTGGCTTCTGGCATTGGTTATAGCCTCGAAGGTCTCTCGCTCATGGTGCATATAGCCCTTGGCCGTTTCAACTAGGTTAGGAATCAAATCATGTCGACGCTTCAACTGAACATCGATTTGCGACCATGAATTGTCTACCTGGTTGCGAAGCCGCACGAGCGCATTGTAGACGCTGATTACGAAAAACAGCAGAACAACGATAATCGCGCCAATAACAATTAGTGTCGGAATCATATTTTACTCCCTAAATCAAAGTGGTTTTAAGAAACTCATTATTTCGCGCTGAACTTATATACAGTCACCGTCGAATATTTTTCGCCCGGCCTTAGTACCGTCGATGGAAACTCCGGCCTGTTCGGAGAATCCGGATAATGCTGCGTCTCGAGACAAAAGGCGTTGTGCTTATTGAAAGTGGCCCCTTTGCCCTTTGCTGAACCGTCAAGGAAGTTGCCTGAATAAAACTGAATACCGGGTTCGGTTGTATAAACTTCCATAACCCTGCCTGTCTTCGGCTCATAGACACGGGCCGCGAAAGACAGCGAATCATCGCTGCGGTTTAGGACATAATTGTGGTCATAGCCGCCCTTAACATCTGCGATTCGCTCTCCAACAGTATGCGGCTCGGAAAAATCAAAAGACGTTCCTTTAACCGGCGCAATTTCACCGGTCGGAATAAGGCTCTCATCCGGCAGGGTGTAACCATCGGCATTGATTGTAAGTTCATGGCCGAGTATGTCACCCGAATCATAACCGGCGAGGTTGTAATAGTTATGCTGCGTGAGGTTGACCACGGTTGGCT
>JASFHM010000100.1:0-5506 GCA_050123215.1 Phycisphaerales bacterium
TTGCGATTATCTTCTGCTCAGCTCTTATTCGACGCAGTAAGCGGTCGGTATAGCTATAAATCCTTTATCCGTACTTATTGGCCTCTCTAGCTATTGACAATTATCAGTAATAAAGAGACAATGGCTCCTTCGACGTGGTGAGAGTAGCTCAGTTGGTTAGAGCACTAGATTGTGGATCTAGGGGTCGAGGGTTCGAGTCCCTTCTCTCACCCTTTTTTCTTATCCCGCAATGCTTTTCCGCACTCTCTGCATAAAAAAGAAGCGGACAGGCCCTTCCTCCAGGACCTGCCCATTTATGGATATCGGCCAGGCTCCCCATTCTGCAAAGCTTTGCAAAACGAGGCCCCAACCCCCCTGACCGTCTATCTTCGCCTCAAGAATAATCCTCCCAGTCCGAGCAAAACAACCATCGCCGGCTCTGGAACGAACCTTACATTATCCAACGCGCCCGAAGTGCTCTGGCCTATGAATGCAACATCCATCCGAACAACACTGAACCTGTCAAATCCAGAGTCATTCAGAGTAACAACGGCAGGGTCTCCACTTGCGTCAGCCGGTTGCGGATCGAGAGTTGTCAAATCAAGCGTTTCCCATCCGTCACCATATATCGAAACATCGGTGGTCCAGTTTGGGCCCGCCGAATAGACGCGCTGTTTCCCGTATAAGTCGGTCAGTGTTATTTCAACAAGAGAACTCCCGTCTATGTCTATCAGGTCAACAGATATCGTTTCAACCGGTGTAGTAAAATCGAACACAATCGCACCTCTGTCTTCATAGTCAGATTCATCATTAGGGATATCAAAGATACCTGATACGGTTTGAGCGGGGCTGGAGTCGTTTTGGAGAATCAGAACATTGCCAAGACCGACCAGCAAGTCTCTGTCCGGCGCACCGAAATAATCATTGTCACCGCCGGGAGTCGAATCAAAGATGGCTGGACCGAGATGCCCGTCACTGCCGAGGATAGTCGAACTGATATTTACCAGGTTGCCGAATTCATCATCTATGGCCTGACCATTCACCAGCGGAGTAACGAAATCATCCTCCGTTTCAAAATCCAGGACTATTGCAGCATTGACTACAGACACCATTGTCAAAGCTACAAGCATGATTGTTATTCTTCTTGCCTTCATCGCCACTTCCTTTCTTCTTAGAGATATCAGCCATTCATTCTTAGCAAACATACTTTTGTCTCCTTGAAACTTTAAGCCAGTATTTACATCCACTTTTGCCACTTAATAACTACTCTTTCAAAACTCGATTTAACTTTTTGCTGATATCATCCCTGACTTGCCCAGCTCACAGCCGCTCAAATGCGTACACCGATATTACAACCGTTGTGGCTGTTAATTCTGGAAATTATGGCAAGGCCAAATGAACCTCCCCCTCCATTAAACACCTTGCTTCTGTTCACGGCTTCCTTCCTCAAAACATCACCCTTCTGCTTTAACTTCCTCACTGCCAAACCGCTTTATCGTTATCATGGCATAACCATGTTCGCAGTCCGCCGGGCTCGCAACCTCACTTTAGTTTCGATTTTTTCTTCGGTCGCCAAGCCCAGCCTGAGGGGAGAAAAACTCCTCGTGAGCATATGTTTACACGACCCGCTTTCGGTCGTGCCTGCTCTCAGTATAATCTTTTAAAAGAACCGGCTTTCCTAGCCGCCAAAAACACCACCAAAACTGTAGCCCGTTTTATTCAAATCACAGCTCCGCCGTGCTTATTCTCTGCCGGGCAAAAAAATCTGGCCTGACCTTTTGCCCAGCTTGGGGGGAGAAAACTCCTCGTGAGCTTATCTAATCACGACCAATCTCCCGGTCGTGTCTGCTCTCAGTATTAAGCTTTGTAAAAGAGCTTGTCAGCTTTCGCTGACGTTTGTGATAACTATCAACTGTCTTTCTTGCTTCTACTTCTACATCGAACCATACTTAATAACCCGACACCTAACAGCACCATCGCCGCTGGTTCCGGGATAATTACCGCTGAAGCATTATTACTGCAATCTACACGCTCGGGAAGCCTCTGCACATGCACCCCAACCCTAAGGCCACCGTCCTCTATAGCCTGTTCGACCTGGGCAAAATTCTTGCCGGGCTTCAAATCGAACAAGATAACGATGTGTTCATCCGGGTCTATACCATTGCCGACGCCGCCTGCCGACTCGCGGTCGGCACTTAGCCCGGCGGTAGCAACAAATGTAGGAGTAAGTAAATTACCACCCTGGAAATTTTCTTCACCGGCAGGATATTTAAAGTCCGTCCCGGAACCCTCCGTAAGGCCGGCTATGCCTGCTAGCCACTCGCCATCATCAAAAAGAACTTCAGTTATAGTTGAGCTGAGCAGGCTTTCGTTATAAACCTCGAAAGCTACCTGACCACTAAAATCAACAACATTAATATATAAATTGAAATTCGGGTCGCTGTTATACCCGGCGTTATTGAAGATTTGCAGCGGATATGCTCCGGCATGTACTACAGGCACAAGTACAAACAAAAAAGTCTTCAATGCAAATTTTAAACTACCCTCGCGGTACACAGGATACTTACTCCTTACTTAAATAAATCCAAAATAATGCCTTATCTCCACAGTCTTCGGTGACCGCATTCTCTTGCCAAAAAGGCTATCACCCTCCTGCCTTAACCTCCTATAGTTGCTCCGTCGTGTCTCTTTTTACTTTCAACAGACACCACGGATGGTATCTCGATTCCCAAAATGGCAGCTACCGTCGCCAATAAAAGCTCGTCACTGCAATCATCAGTCAAAACTGCTGAGACACCTATGCTGCGTGCGAGAACCTCCTCACCGGGATTGTCACCGCTGACTAAAACTACTGTCGCTGTATCCGGCCTGACTGCCCTGAGCCGTCTCTGAAACACTCCCTCCTTCATATCCTCAAGATGCCATCTGCTTACCACACAGTCGAATCGTTCATTCTTCAAATAAGCCACTGCCTGAGCTGCGGTGTCGACACTTGTCAGTTCGATGGGCAACTCGCCCAGAGCGTCACCCTTGCCGTTTAATCCGACTGCTAACGTATGTCCCTGAACTAAAACTTTCATAACAATACTCCTAAGGACCCCTCCCTTAGGTTTTAAAGCCTAACACCCATTTCATTTTGCCCGGCCGATTTACATTGATTCTCATACCGCCTAATCCCGCTGGCTCGGATTGTAGCGCTTTAATTAATACTTCAAACATCCATCCGTTTTATTGTTCAACATTGCGCGCACTACTTCTGTATAATCATCGTGGAAAACCACGTTTGCTTACTTGCTGGGTTGGCTAATCTAATAACCTTACCCCAGCGAAGAAGGTGAAAGAGGGTTTTTTGGTCTATTAGTTAGTGTTTTTGGTCGTTACAATTATTCAGTTTTATCTTTTCACGAATTCACCGTGATTTCTTTTTAAGCTGGGCGCGCCCCAGGCAGGTTATGCCAAAAAACGCTAACCCAGCGAAGAAGTTTGTAGCCAGTTGCCAATTCAAACATGTAACTAACTTTATATTAATCACAGCAACGCTGTGCTGGTTTTACCGCTGGGTCTGACTCAACTGTCGTCGAAATCCCAACCCAGCGAAGAAGAGGAGGAGAGTGAGAGTCTTCAATTCTCTATATCATAATCGCGACAACGTCACGGTTATTTACCGCTGGGTTTGAAACACCAAACCCAGCGAAGAAGAGGAGGAGAGAAAATGAGTTTATGCTCAGCCACCTTATTCTAAAACACGGAACAAACCGTGGCTAATCTCTGCCGGGCGAAAAAAGTCTGGCCTGACTTCTTAAGCCCAGCTTGGGGGGAGAAAACTCCTCGTGAGCATATGTAGTCACGACTCGCCTTCAGCCGTGCTCGCTCTCCCTGATTATGTCCCGGCAGATTCGAACCACACATCGCAAACAGCCTGGTAAAAATCATCACTCTCTCTCCCGACTGTTTGCTCATGCCAAATCGACGGTCTTATAAGTCTTCTCCCCGACCGCCGGGGCCCGTTGCCGAAACGTCATAGGTATTCTGATTTCAAAGAGCTTTTCGCTTCTATCTCATCGTCAGTTGTCTTAACTGCCTTTCGCTATACTTAATAGCAAATGACATGCCAACATCCGATAAAAACGAAATAAATTTTTAAGCCGTTATCTTAAAAGCACTTATGTTACATAAAATTCTGAGCTGTGTGCTGCCCCTACCAAGGCCAAACCGACCACAATGGCCGCTTATTTACCCGTAAAGTGACTTCTAATTCTACGCCACTAAGCAGCTTAAAACAAAAACGACCGCTCTGGTCACTACCGACCAGAGCGGTCGTTTACGCAACCGCCCAGATAATCCTCAGCTCGATAAATCAAGCCAAGCATGGAAAATCGGCAAGAAAAAGCTCTGCAAGATAGTTTTTAAACAACAGAACGCTCGAGAATTAATCCCCTTCGTCTTTTCGGATTTGCTGCAAAGGAATGTCAAGCTTATCAATCAGCCTGTTTAAGCTGCGACGTTCGATTCCGAGGATTTTCGCCGCTGCAATCCTGCGGCCGTTTGTATATTCGAGTGTCTGAAGAACAATCCTGCGTTTAACATCGTCGAGGGTAGGCAGCTCGTGCTTCGGATACTGTTTCGATTCAGCGATAACAAGTTCCACCGGAAGCGCTGCGGGCTTTATCTCCTGGCCCATCGTCAGAACATACGCACGTTCCATCGCATTAGCCAGCTCCCGAACATTGCCGGGCCATTCATATTTCATTAATAAATCCCGCGCCGACGTACCAAGCATTTTTGGCGGCTCATTATAAAACGCTGCCTGATTCATTAAAAAATACTCCGCCAGGGGCAGGATATCCTCCCTGCGTTGTCTAAGCGGCGGTACTTCCATCGTTACGACATTCAGCCGATAATACAAATCGGACCGGAATTTGTTCTCCTGTACCATTTGACGCAAATCGCGGTTAGTCGCACACAAGACCCGAATGTCAACCGGGAAAGATTTGGTCGAGCCCACAGGAGTAACCCTGTTTTCCTGAAGAACACGCAAGAGCTTCGCCTGCAGCTCCAAAGGTATCTCACTAATCTCATCGAGGAAGACAGTTCCGCCATCTGCTGCTCTGAAGAAACCAAGCGTACTGTCAACCGCTCCGGTAAACGCCCCCTTGGTATGACCAAACAACTGACTTTCAAACAATTGACCTGTCAGTGTAGTGCAATCAACGGGGACAAAAACTTTTTTAGACCGCTCACTGGCCAAGTGAATCTGCCGAGCCACCATCTCTTTACCCACACCGGTTTCGCCGGTTATTATCACAGGACACAACCGAGAGGCTATGGCATCTATCATCTCAATGATAGAATTAAAGGCGGTGCTTCTGCCGATGAAATGTTCACAACCCCCGCGCCTCGAGGTACTTAATCCCCCTGCCGGCCGGATTGTAAGTTCATCTTCGTAACGGCTGAGCTGCCGCTCCGCTGAATCAAACTTTTCCTTTGCCATTTTCTTCTTCGCCGGGTCAGACCTTTGGCCATAAAG
>JASFHM010000101.1:0-5442 GCA_050123215.1 Phycisphaerales bacterium
CTGCAAAGATTGAGAATGATATTTGCTAACTCAATTACCCTTTCCATCTTTCGGCCTTTCTTTCTAAAAGGCCCTCATCCAAAGCCAAGCTGGCAACTTTTCACTAACCTATACGTCGATGGGGACATTGGGTGTGTAATAAAAAGAAAAAAATTCAAATCTTTTTTAAGTTTTCTAAAGTTATCCACAACGCTGATATCAAAATCATACCTATGATAACCCACAGAGATAAAATAGGAAAAGTTTAAACAACCAAGTGGTGTTATTTTTAAGGATTGTGCACCAAGGTCAGGTAAAAATAGCTCAGTACCTGAGCGATATTAACCACTGCCGAGAAGCTTTGCAGTCGTGTATTGACAGTGAGGGCGAATTGCGACCTTGTCTGAGTATATTGGCTAGCGCACTCCGGATATTCGATAAGCTCGGATTAACAACTCTAACAGACAAACTGACGTTACCGAAGGATCACCGATTAAGGAAGTTTTAAAGCTACGCTAACATCTTAATCTGCAGGACATAATAACACCACAAATGTAGAGTGAATAGCTCTTTCTTAGTTGAGACAACTAGAGAATTTCTAAGAGTTCAATATCTAATGTCAAATCTTCTCCGGCTAGAGGATGGTTCGTATCCAACGTGACCTTTGATTCGGATATTTCTATGACCTCCACGACAGTTGCTTGAGTGTCTCCATCCGTCATCTCCAATTTTTGGCCTAACTCCAAATCTTCTGGACATTGGTTTCGATTTACAACTTTTACCGCTTCCTCGAGGCGCAGTCCAAAGGCCTTATCCGCTGCGATATTGGTCGTTTTTGACTCACCTGGTGCCATTCCTACCACAGCTTCTTTGAGACCTGCGATTATATTGTTCTCGCCAATAACAAACTGCATAGGTTCTCGCCCATTTGAACTGCCGAACACAGTTCCATCATCCAATCTTCCGGTATAGTGAACCTTGACAGTATCACCTGATTTTGCTCGTGTCATTTTTATCTTCCTTGTTTAAGTTAATATTATGTAAAGTCTCATCTCTAATTGTTAGTAGCGACGTCCTCTACCTCGACTTGCCGCTGTTCTTCCTCGGCCACCGCCGCCACGACGGTTAGTCTTCGGCTTTGCTAAGTTGACAGTAACAGCACGCCCCATGAACTCCTTGCCGTTCATTTCTTCGATAGCTTTTTCCGCTTCGTCTTTCGACGGCATTTCAACAAAGCCGAACCCTTTTGATTGACCGCTGAACTTGTCCATTATTAGACGAACTTCTGTTACCTGGCCAAACTGTTCAAAGGCATTCCTCAAATCGCTCTCGCCGACATTAAATAATAAGTTTCCAACATAAAGATTCATTTCATTTTCCTTTTCTTAAATTCAAATCTTCTGATTAAATTTTACACTGGGATTCCGGCTACGGTGACGTTCAATCCGGTCTTGGCTTAAAGAATCTTTATGCTGATACATGTACACGTCGTTCGTCAGAAAGTACAAACGCTAATTCTTTGGTTAGCTTTTCAACGAGTGTTTTGACAGGTACAATTTCATTGCATCTGTAAACGTTTGAACCCGCGAACACAAAAGATTCACCAAGTTTTCCCTGTGCAGCATTTGCAAGTACTTTAGCTATACAATAAGGCACCTTCTTAGGCTCACAGGTTCTAAGGCATTGATAGTTACATTCAAAAGGCATGGTTTTGCCATTTTTAATTTTCTCTACAAAACTATTATTTATAACTCTTCCCGGTAATCCGACAGGACTTTTTATGATCGTTAGATCCTCAGCCCTGGCATTTAAATAAGCCTGCTTGAAGTTGTCGTGAGCGTCACATTCATTTGTACAGACAAAACGGGTCGCCATTTGGACTCCAGATGCGCCTAATTCGAGGAAATAAGCAATGTCATCACCATCAAAGATTCCGCCCGCAGCAATTACAGGTATGTCAGACAAAAAACCATCCGCAATCTTAATTATTTCTTCAATTGTTTGTTCAAGTGTAGGGCCGGTATCATTTGTTATACAATCATAGGAATAGCCCAAATGACCACCCGCTTTAACTCCCTCAACCACTACTGCATCAGGAAGCTTGTTAAAGTTACTTTTCCATCTTTTACAAAGTATCTTGAATGTTCTTGCAGAAGATACTACCGGAATAAGTTTTATGTCTTTTCCGTTTAAATATTTAGGCAAAGTCAAAGCAAGCCCGGCACCAGAAATTATCAGGTCAATATCTTCTTCTACAGCGGTTTTGACGTGATTTTCATAATCAGTCAAAGCAACCATGATATTAACACCAACAATACCGCCGGATTGTTTTGCTTTTCTGATTTCCTGGCGTAAAGCATCTTCATTCAATTTAACAAGGACTTCACGCGGTGCACCTTCAAGGTCAGGATTGTCAAACTGGCCTAATCCGGCACTGGCGATAACACCAACACAGCCGGTTTTAGCAACAGCAGTTGCCAGATTTGCTCTTGATACCCTAACGCCCATTCCACCTTGTATAATAGGCGGACTTATTTCCAGGTTCCCTATTTTTAGGGCTGGTATGCGGTCTGTGGACATAAAAATCCCTTACTTGGTAAAAACTCGCAGAATAAGAGAAATGACGATAATGGTAGGTATCAAAAATGCTACTTCCGGGCGTTGATTCTGCTATTTCAACGCTCCATAAACAATCATCTCAACTTAACAATTAAAAAGTTATACCGTTAATATCGGCATAACACAACAAGTATATTATTTTTTGCAAAATATAACCGCAAGACATACGCCCCCTTTTTGCTGCAAACAGCTAAAAAACAACGCATAATTAGGCTTTTTGACCGTTGCTGTCCCCTATAATATATTTGGTAATTATAAAAGCCGCTATATACAAGTTAAAACGGCTCAAGCGACAATTGATTCTATGCTCTAAGTCGCTTAAATCAATGATATTATGGGATGGCTGGCTATTTTTTGGATTATTTGAAGCGATGTCGGCTAAGAGGTATTGCTACAAGAGAGCCTCGGCTATACAATGAGCGTTCAAAGTCATAAGCCAGGGACGGCAGTATTATGGTGGGCATAGTAAACAAACCCGATACCGAGCAGAAACTTTCGCTTCTAAGCGCTGATGCGCAGTACGATTTGGCGTGCGCTTGCAGTGCGGATAACTCGGAGCGCCGCCGTCGCGGAGCTAACGGTAAATGGATATACCCGGTTACACTTCCGAACGGCGGGACAAGCGTACTTTTTAAAACGCTGCTTTCGAATGTATGCACGAGCGATTGCGCATACTGTCCGCTAAGGCATGACCAAGATGTTAACAGATGTACGCTAAGTATAGAAGAAACGGTAAAGGCATTCTGGGACTATTACCGCAGAGGCGAGGTGTTTGGATTATTCCTGAGCTCCGGGGTAATCGGTTCGGCTGATGCAACGATGGAGAGGTTGGTAGGTGTAGCAAGAAAGCTGCGACAAAATCGGGAATTTAAAGGTTATATTCATCTGAAGATTATTCCCGGCTGTAGTAACGCTGCAATTGAAGAGGCAATCTCGCTGTCGAACGCCGTGTCACTGAACATTGAGACCCCGGGAGAAAAACATCTGAAAAAGCTGTCCGGTGTAAAAGATTATCTGCGGGATATCATCGAACCAATTAAGCTGATAAGCAAGCTGACCGCGCGCAGCAATCGATTCGAGAAAGTCAAACAGACCACACAGTTTATCGTCGGTGCGGCTGATGAGACAGACACCGAAATTGTCAAATATATGTGGGGTTTGTACGACAGGCTGAAACTCCAGAGGATATATTTCAGCGCCTACCAAAAAGGACTGGGCAACGAAAGACTATCAACTGAAGGGAAAATGACTGAGCCTGAAGAAGTATTCGTACGAGAACATCGTCTGTATCAGGTAGATTTTCTGCTGCGTAAGTACGGCTTCACGGAGCAGGACATGGTCTTCGACAAGAATGGGAATCTGCCGCTCGAAGTTGACCCTAAGCAAAGCTGGGCCGATTCCCACCCGGAAAGATTTCCGGTCGACGCTAACAGCGCACCGAAGTACGAGCTGCTTCGAGTACCGGGACTGGGGCCGATTACAGTCAGTAAAATTCTAAAAAGAAGAAACCAAGGCAGGCTCAGAAGTGTCGAAGATATTGGCAAGGTTGGAGTTCGGCTGGCAAAGGCAGAAAAATACCTGCGATTTTGAACAGCAGCAAGTATAATGAATGGTTGGTTAAAGTTATTTACGGCGGAATCGTAACCAGTTGGAGATTTGAACTATGAAGAAGATTTTATTTACAACTTTAGCAGTTTTGTTTTTGATTTGCTCATTTGAAAATTCTTTCGCTCAGGGCAAGGGAAAAGGCAAAGGAAATGCACAGGTAGAGAAGGGGCAAAAGCAAACCAAGCAAGAGGTCAAGGGTAAAGCTGAAAAGGAAACAAAAGACGTTGCAGTAGCAGCCAGGAAAAAGACCGAACTACAGGAACCTCAAAAAGCCCTGACCAAAGCACATCAGCGGCAACTAATGGCGATTGAAGAGCAGATTGCCCATGAAAAGGAAAAGCACCTGCAGCGCCAGGCGAAACTTGAGTGTATCGACAAGCTGGCTCGTAAAAAGGGTAAAGATGAACTGGCAGAAAAAGCCCTGAAACTCAAACAGAAAGAACAGCAGCGATACGAGCTCATGATGAAGCGAATGGAAACAAGAAAGCAAAAAGTGATACAGCTTGGAAAAACTAATTTAACTTCACACGGCAAAGAAAGCCGGTTAAAGGTTTGGGAACAATCCGCTGCAAAAGAACGGGCCGAGGCTGAAAAAAATTTCGAAGAGAAATTTCAGGAGCGAGAAAAAATTAGAAAGAAAATAAAAGACAAAGCAAAAGAACAAGAACAAAAGCAGAAACAAGAGCAAGCTGAATCCGATGAAGATTAGCAACCGATGCTGCTGAATAAATGAAAGGTGCAAATATGCGAAAAACTACAATATTACTAATAATCTTTATGCTGATAATAACGTGCGGCCTGACAAGTTGTAAGAAGAAATCGACCGAAACCGAGACGACTAGAATCACCGAGCAATACCAGAAGCAGGCTGAGGAAGAAATAACAGAAGAAAACATGGACAAGGAACTCGAGCTGCTTGAACAGGAACTCGAAGCTGAAATGGAAGAGGAGATGTCGGGCTAATCTGCCAACAAGGCATTCCATAATGCTCAAGATAACAGGGTGCATATCTATCGACGAGTCGCAGCTTGAGTGTAGTTTTTCGCGCAGCGGCGGTCCCGGTGGTCAGAACGTTAACAAGCTAAATACGCGGGCAACAGTCTTTTTTAACCTGGCCGGCTGTAAAGCTTTCTCCGAACCTCACAAGAAGAGGATACTAAGGAAACTCTCGACGCGAGCAAGTAAAGACGGTGTTATTCGGGTAATCTGTCAAAAACACCGTCTTTACTTGCTCGC
>JASFHM010000102.1:0-5423 GCA_050123215.1 Phycisphaerales bacterium
GACTTCCTGGTGAACATCCTGGGCCTTATGGCTGTCACCGAGAATTCGCCACGCGGTGTTAAGCACGTTTCGACTGTATCTTTCTACCAGAGTTTCAAATCTTAGCGATGCCAATGATTGAGCACCCTATCAAAGAGGCCAATGTCGTAATCATTCCGAGACGTCTCTACCTATTAAAGACGCATAAGATGCGAAGTCATTTACGGGATTATCAGTAATTTACCTTATTTTTGGTGTATTGGACAGTGGAATGGGGCCTGCGGGGTGAAAAAACGTGATGTTGTAATTTTTTTTTATCGTCAGAGTAACAGTAATGGCGGGGGTATTATTGGACATTGGGGCAAAGCTGAGAGGTTGAAAGAGCAGGGCAGCTATATGTTGTGGATAAGGCGTGTATTGGTAGTCTATGTAGGGGTGTAGTGTTATGGGGCATTAATTCGGCGAGTATCGGGCAAGCTAAAGAAAACTCACAGGCGGTGTCGATAGAGCTATAACGTTGAAATCGAAGCAATTTTGTTTTAGGGGCAGTGGTTATGAGCAAGACAGAATTGATTAACTGCATATGCGAAATCAACAAATCCGCCAAGCCTGAGTTTCTCGGGGATTTTTCGGAAGAGGAGTTGAATGAATACCTTGAGCATCTGATGGAGCTGGACCTTGAAGAGCTGGTTGTGGCAGGTTAGCATCAGTTAAAAAGGTACGTAGTCGGGTGCATCATCAGGGTTTATGAGCTTTGGCACCTGGGCAATCGAGTTTTGCTTGAAGGCAACCAACGCGGGGGAGTAATTATCGGGCACTTCAAATACAAAGTCGACGAGTTTTCCCGGACCGGTAGAGGCTGAGAAATTCAGCGATATCAACTCGTTTAGCTGTTTTGTTTCTAACCGGTCTTTAGCGCTGAGGTAGCCAACAGGATAGATGTTAACAGCCTTACCTTTTAGAAGGTCGTCACTGCTGATTTTTTCCTTACAGATTAGTCGCAACTGGGCGGTAGTGAAATATTGACCGTTCGGTTTTATCCCGACTCTGACGATGGTCAGAGTATGCCCTGTTTTTGGAGTGATATTTGTTCCGTCTTTGTTTTTAAGCGTATCAGGCGCCAACCAGGCGGCGGCCTTCGGTGGTAGACTGATAGCGTTTTTTTCTGTGAGCAGAGGGGTGCTTTTGCCGGTGATGTGGCGGTTCAAAAACAGTTCGTCGATAAGTGACGGATGTATAACGGCAAAACTTGTTTTGCTGCTCATACTGCCGCGGCTTACGAGTCCGAACAAACCGCAGAGAAAACCGTCAGGGTTGAGCATAGCTTTGTTCGGCTTTTGCGGATTAGCAATGGGTTCGAATCGTCGATACGGAAATTTTTCCGGCAATGGCGCCATAGCCACAGTCGTAAGTAGCAGACCCGTGAGAATGAATCCGAGGATCGCTCCACAAAGGCATCGTCCGATTTTTTCCGGCAAGTCATCAAACTCAACGGACTTTCGTATCAGCTTCGATGCGATTGTTTGTAGTATTGCGAGGGCAATGACGAACAGAAGTATGAAACAAAGCGATTGAACCCAGGGCAATAAAGCCGGAAATCGTGAACCGGCATGAGTTATGAAGAGGTTGGCTAACAATTCGAAATAGGCAAAGGCTGCGATACAAGAGCAGATAGTTATAACAACGCTGGCTGCGGCGCCTAACAGAGAGCCTTTCAAATGCTGATAGGCTACGCAGGCGAGGATTATTATTAAAAGTACCAAAGCTGTCATTTAAAAATCTCCGTATGTCTTCTGTCTCGGCGGGAACCCGAGCCGTTAAGGCCCTAAGTTTAAGCGCCTGGTTTTTGTCTTGTCTGTTTTTTTCCTGAAAAGACCCTAATCATTTCGTTTATCGAGGTTGTGCCGTCGAGCACTCTTTCGAGCATTTGCTCCTGCAAATATCGCATTTTGGCTCGTCTGAAGAGTGTGGAGATATCCTGGGTTGACTTGGCCTGCGCAAGAGCTTTTTTTAGCTGGTCGTTTAGAACAATGGTTTCAAAGGCACAGGTTCTTTCAAAGAAACCTATCTCATGGCAGTTTTCACAAGGGTAGGGCTTTCCTCTCTTATCGTAGACGACCTTTCCAGCACGATAGAGCGCCTTTACTTTTTCCGGCGGGATATTGAATTTTCTAAGCAGTTCTCTGTTCGGTTCATAAGCCTGTTTGCATTGTTCGCAGAGTCTTCTGAAAAGCCTTTGATTGCTTGCACCAATTAGAGTACTGATAGCAAGATTTTTATCACCGACAAGTTTGAGCCATTTGGCGACGGCGTTTACGACAGTGTCAGCCTGCATGGTAACGTAAACAATGACCCCTTCTTTCGCAGCCTGGCAGGCAATTCTTGCGGTTTCAGGGTCCTTGATGTCTACCGCACCAAGGACGTTTGGCTGCATGCGGATAATCGAGAGGAGTTTTTTGCCGTAAGTAACAGTACCGCTGTCACTGAGTGAATAGATTTCCTGGGTGACGTTGGGTAACTGGCCGCTCGGTTTATATTCGAGTGTGCTGATACTATTTATGAATGCATCGTGGTTTCTTATAAGCGCATAGAAGGTGGTAGTGACTCCGGAGTTAGGCGGGCCCGAGATGATGAACAATCCTTTTTTGAGGTTTCGAATAGAATTGAGCTGTTCGAACTGCTCCGGCAGCAAGTTTATTTCGGGGAGTTTTGATATTGTTTCCTGCATTATCTGCCGGATTGCGATTTGCTCACCGGCTGTAGAACCTGCGGTTCTGATTTCCCATTTGCTTGCGCCTTTTTCCTGCCTAATTCTAAAGTGGCCTTTCTGTGGTTTTCTTTTTTCTTCAAGGTCCAGGTTAGCGAGCTGCTTCAGGAGGTTAGAGAGATTCTCGACCTGGTCCTGTCGTATATTGGGTTGTTTGAGAGTAGCACCGTCAACTACATAGTTTAGACTGTAGCCCTGCGATGTGGGTGTGAGTGTTATATCACTGGTTCTTCGGGAAATGGCGTCTTTGAAAAGGTCGTGAGCGGCTTTGTAGCTGAAAAACTCGGAAGTTTTCGGTTCGGGCAGTGGTATTTCATTTCCGTTAGAGGTTATAAACCCGAGGTCCTGCAGCGTTTCGAGTTTTTTATGCGGGTCTGTGAACATTGTTTTGATGTGTTCAATTGTCAGGATTCGTTCGAATTCCGGCACATGGGCGTCCCGCTGCATGGCGTAGCTGATAGAGGTGGCTGAGATTGCGACCAGACAGAGAATAAGTCCGACTATAAAGATTGGTATTAGCAGCCAGACAAAAAGCCCTACAGCTCCGATTGCCAGAAGGATTGCGGTCCAGAGTCTTTCATTGAGTCCAACCGAAGCTGCGTCGTCATGCACCCAGCCGAGAAGGGCGAGCCATATGAAGAAAAGGACAAGAAAGAAAGCGAACTTGATTATTGAGATGTAGGCACCGAATTGAACGGCAGCTAACAACGAATCGGGCATATCATACTCCAGACTTTATTTTGAAACTTAGAGAATGCCACTGCTTGTGGTTCTTATTCCCTTAAGGGCCATCCTTAGCTCTTCTACATTGGGCGCATATTTGTACGCTTCCTTCGGGTCGATATATCCTTGCTGGATAAGTTTACAGAGATTTTCGGTGATATCAACCATTCCTTCCTGCTGACAGGACCTGATGACAGTAGGCAGGTCTCCTTCGCGGCTTTCAGAGATAAGCTTTCTTACCTGTGGATTAGCGAGCATGATTTCGAGAACAGGTATTCTGTCTATTTCGTCTTTTATACAGGGCAGTAACAACTGGCTTACTACAGCCTTGATAGTGAGGCTAAGAGCCTGTCTTACCATGTCTCTTTCAGTTTGAGGAAAGAGGTCAATCAGTCTGCCGATAGCCTGTGGAGCATTTGCCGAGTGTAATGTCCCGAAGACCAGATGTCCGGTTTCGGCGGCTCTCATACCGGCAGTTACTGTTTTTGAGTCTCGCATCTCGCCTACGAAAACGACATCGGGGTCCTGCCTCATCAAATAGGTAAGAGCCTCTTCGAAGTCTTTAACGTCGATTCCAATTTCTCTTTGAGAGACGATAGCCTTTTTGTCTTTAAAGATGTACTCAATAGGGTCTTCGAGAGTAACGATGTGGCAGCTTCTGGTGCGGTTGATGTAGTCTATCATCGAAGCGATTGTGGTGGTCTTTCCGGAGCCGGTTGGCCCTACGACCAGTACCAGTCCCTGGCCCCGGTCGGCTATTTTTTCGAGGGTTTTGGGCAGGCTCAGCTGTTCAAATTCCGGCACAACCGATTCGACCCGCCTTGCAGCCATGCTAATGAATCCCCGCTGTCGGAATATATTTGTTCTGAACCGGTGCTCACCGTCGACTTCGTAGGCAAAGTCGAGGGTTCCGTGTTCGTCGAAGAGTTTTTTCTGGGATTCGCTGAGTATCTCAAAGACGAGCTTTTCGACTTTTTCTTCGGTTAATATTTCCGCCTTGATGTTTTTGAAACTGCCGAATACTCGCAGTATCGGGGGCTGGCCAACCTTTAGGTGCAGGTCACTGGCCCGATTTTTGGCAGCAGACCTGAAGTATTTGTCGAGTTCCTTGCCCGATTGATTTTTAAGTTTTTCCTGGTTCATACTGGTTTACCACATTTGGTGTTCTAAGCCCCCCTTGCGGCCGAGGCTGGGCCATCCGGCACCGAAGGGTGTTACACATAAGAACCGACCGATATTAAAGCCGGAAACAAATATTATAAGACTTTGGGCGTTTTCTGTCAACTTAAACAATGAGAGTATATCGGCAAAAGCTGCGGCCGAGGCAAGTAAGTGTTTTGCTGTTTACAGGACAACAAGCAACAGGGTCAGTGTCATGTAAATAGCGACGCTGATGGAGTCGTTTGCGGTGGTGACAAGCGGTCCTGAGCTTATTGCGGGGTCGATTCCTACTCTTCGGAAAAGGAACGGCAAAAATAGGCCAAGGGTAGTTGCAACCATGATTGCCGAAAACATCGCGACACTGAAAGCCAGTATGATTCGCACAGGTTCGATAGCATCAGAATAAAGGCGAAAGTGAATTAAGACTGCACAAATCGCTCCGCCGATTAGGCCGCAGCTTAGAGCTACGAGCATCGCGATTCTTACTTCGCGCGTGAAGACCTGTGTAAGTTTTAGTGCGGCAAGGTGTCCGGTTGCAAGACCCGAGACAACGATAGCCGAGGTTTGCAGACCTGCATTTCCGCTTATAGCGGCAATCATCGGGACAAAGGCAATTGTCGCAGTGTAAATGATAGATAAATTTTCGAATTCAAATTTTTTGTTGAAGAACATCAATACCAAAGCAGTAATGCCCGTTCCAATCAGACACGGCAGCAGCCAGGTCATTCGTATTCTGGCTGCGTGAAAGACTGAGACTTTATCAAGCTCGTCGGGGTCGGTACCGGCCATGGTG
>JASFHM010000103.1:0-5419 GCA_050123215.1 Phycisphaerales bacterium
ACTCTTGTGGCTATGGAGCATGAAATATTGAATTGCTATAGTCGCACTGTAGGAGCTTGATTACGACAAAGACATGCCCGCCACACGCCAGCGATGATGGCGGGGATAAATATAACTGATTTGGACGTAAAAAGGGGCTTTATAAGGGCTAATGGGGGTTTAGGGGACGCAATAAAGAGCGGTCGAAGCAGCAAAAATAAAAATATAATTTTATATTTGTTGCATCGGATTAGTCGATATGCTCTAATACCGGTTGTGGGTTCTATTCTTGCACCTCTAAAGAGTACCTCCCAAATGAAATTAAAGTTAGAGGTATTAATGTTATTAGGCCTATGTTTTGGCCAAGGAGTAGTATCAGTGAGTACAGGTAAAGTAAAATGGTTCAACTCAAACAAGGGTTACGGGTTTATCACGCCGGACGACGGCAGTGATGACCTGTTTGTCCACCACTCAGAGATTAAGACCAGCGGCTATGCGTCACTCGACGAAGGTCAGTCGGTCGATTTCGAAGTCGGACAAGGCAAAAAGGGGCCGTGTGCTACTTCTGTAGTGCCCGGCTAAGGAAAGAGATTCCTTATGACCTATCGGCCCCGGCTCAAAACGCCGGGGCCTTTTTTCTAGGCTAATGTTGAGAAGAATTTAATTGGATTACATAAACAAGACAGGAAACAGAAGGGAGGTTTGATATGCTTTTAATGACCACTTTCAGCTGGGTACTTGTTATTGGCGTACCGATTGTAATTTTGCTTGTGATTGTTGGAACCAAACTAAAAGACAGATATTATTAGAAAAAAGCCTATTTTCTAAAAAGCGGCAATTTGAAAACGATGTGACTAACTAGCTAAGATGTCGGCGAGCGTTCTGCAGCTTTTGCGGGAACTTATCGGTTCTAAACGTTCTGGTCCATTTGTGCAGAATAATCCAGCCCCCAAAGCGAACCAGATAGTTTCGCCACGAACGATGCCACCACCGCCAGCCTAGTTTGATGTTATGCAGGAAGAACAGCAAACTTGTGAACGAGATAATACTTACCGGCACCATAAAGATATATCCGAACTGATAGAACCTTCCCATAATTCTTCTGCCGCTTTGCTGCATCCGTTCGGAACTCAACGGTTCATCCGGCTCGAATAAAGGGAAACTTCCATCGTAGTATTCCCAGCCGATATCTTCAAGGCGGTAAATGCGGTTTTGCTTTTTGAGTCTTTCGCGCAACTCCGTACCGGGGATAGGGACCGGCAACAATATCTGGACTGTGTCGATTTTTGCCTTGCGGATAAATTCTCTGTAACAGTCGGCACGTTCATTGACAGACATTTTGAATTCGACGTTGTCGGTGATGGGATAACCGAAGATAAACATACCGTGAACCAGAAATCCGGCTTCGTGAAACTGTTGCGTCAGCGAAAGCATATCATCCGAGCTGATATGCTTGTTCATGGCGCGGAGCTCCTGCTCGATGGGTGATTCATAGCCGATACAAACCGTTCTGATGCCTGCGTTGCTCATAGCACAAAGCAATTCTTTATCGCGGGCCTTGTCGAGCCTTATCTGAACGGTTAACCGCAATCGTCTGCCGATTCTTCGCTGGTAATCGGCGAGCATCGTGCAAAGTCTTATCGTTTCATCGCGTTGCTGGCCGAAAAGGTCGTCAACAATGAAAAACCTCTTGGCGTTGTATGTTTCCACAAGAAGGCTGATGTGCTCGAGTAACCTTTCCGGCTGAGCATGCCTTGGTTTGCCCTTAACGGTACAGAACTCACAATTCATTCCGCATCCGCGGATTCTCTCGACAGGATAAAGTCTGATTTTAGCGTAGCGAACCAGAGAAAAATCCGGCAGCGGCAGCTTATCGAAATCCAGCAGCGGTTCTTGCTTTGCCGTGAATACACACTTGCCGTCTTTGAGATAGGCAATGCCTTCGATTTTGCCGATGTCATGATTATTTTGAATGGCCTTTAATAGCTCTTTTATTGTCTCTTCGGCTTCGCCAATGATAATATAATCAATACCCGCCGACAGCGCTTCAGAGATAGTTTCTTCTACGAAATGCTGTCCACCCGCAATAGTTATAACGTCTCTGTCCCTGTAGAACTTCGCTACTTTGTACAGTCTGGGAATGGTGCTGGTCAGCCCCCCGTACAATCCGACTATATCAGCAGGTCTTTGTCTCTGCAGTAATTCATGGTCCGTTCCGACATCCTCACCGCGAGGCCCGAACTTGCCGAGATTATTTTCGTCAATCACCTCGACATCCCAGTTCTCCATCTTATTTACCGCACTGGCCACAGAGACCGGACCTAAAGCTGTTGTCCTTTTTGCGATGCCTGAATAAATATTAAAGGCCGGATACGCCGGTATGATAATTCTGAACCTGAACCTTTTCCGGGATGAATCAAACATATTCATCGCCTCAATTTAGGCCTGCCGAATCCCAACAATCGCACGTCAATCAAAGCACCTCTCAGCATATAAATAGAATATAGGATTATATCTCCGGAATCAACGCCCTACTATGATATATACTTATATTCTTCTCATACCAGGTGTTATTGGCATCTACTGAATTCTGCGTTCTCGATTAAATACTAATGACTATTCACTAACGACCATATTTAGAGTAAAATGCCATTCTGAACGTGAAGTAAATTATAACTTAGCAAAAGAGAAGGGTAATTATGCCAATACCTCCAAACACCGGAATTGAGGCGTTGGATACAGTTGTGGGTGGGCTGCGCAGGGGCGACAACATCGTTTGGCAGGTCGACTGCATCGAAGATTATCAGCACTATGTAACGCCCTACATCAACCAGGCCGTCAAAGAGCAGCGAGATATAGTTTACATCCGGTTCGCCCAGCACGAGCCGCTTATCAAAGACAACGAGAACGTAAAGACATACGAACTCGCCCCGGCTAAGGGCTTCGAGTCGTTCTCGAAAGAGGTACATAGCATAATCACTAACCACGGCAAGGGCGCATATTATCTTTTCGATTGTCTGTCGGATTTGCTGACAGCCTGGGCAACGGACCTGATGATAGGCAACTTCTTCATGATAACCTGCCCGTACCTTTACGAGCTGGACACTATCACATACTTCGCGCTATTGCGGGGCAAGCACTCGTTCAAAACCATCGCTCGCATCCGCGATACGACACAATTGCTTTTGGACGTTTACGATTTCGAGGGCGAATATTACGTTCATCCTTTGAAGGTTCAGAACCGTTATTCGCCGACGATGTTTCTGCCGCACCGCGATTTGCGTGACAAGTTCGTTCCGATTACCAGCAGTATCGACGCAACGCGAGTGCTCTCTCATATTTCCGAACGAACAGCCGGTGGCCCCGAGCGAGTGCTCGATTTCTGGGACAAGCTGTTCATGAAGGCTGAGTCGCTGCGAAAGAAGCCACACTTCTCGAAGCAGGTCAAAGAAAACGTGGACGAATTGTGCCGGCTGATGATTGGCCGCGACACGCGAATGCTCGAACTGGCCGAGAAGTATCTCTCTCTCGATGATTTGATTAACATCAAAAGCCGCCTAATTGGCAGCGGATTCATCGGCGGCAAGGCCGTCGGCATGCTGATAGCGCAGAAAATCCTGCAAAAGGACAAATCCTTCAACTGGATAAACCGGCTCGAGCCTCACGATTCCTTCTACATCGGCTCGGACATCTTCTACAGCTATATCGTCGAGAATGGCTGGTGGAAACTGCTCATGGAGCAGAAGACAAAGGACGGCTATTTCCAGGTCGCCCCCCAGATGAAAGAGAACCTGCTAAACGGCAAATTCCCCGACGAAATCCGCGAGCGCTTCCAGGAGCTAATCGAATACTTCGGCCAAAGCCCCATCATCGTCCGCTCATCCAGCCTGCTCGAAGATTCCTTTGGTAACGCGTTCGCGGGAAAATACAAGAGTTTGTTTCTGGTGAATCAGGCGGACCCGGAGCAGCGGTACCAGATTTTCGAGGATGCGGTGCGGGAGATATATGCCAGTACGATGAACGAGAATGCCCTGTCGTATAGATTGCAGCGGGGGCTGGATGAGATGGACGAGCAGATGGCGCTGTTGGTGCAGAGGGTGTCGGGTTCGTATCATCAGGATTACTTCTTCCCGTATCTGGCGGGGGTCGGGATTTCGTACAATACGTTCATCTGGGAGCCGGAGCTGGATCCGGAGGCGGGGATGGTTCGGCTGGTGTTCGGGCTGGGGACGCGGGCGGTGGAACGGGTGGAGGACGACTATCCGCAAATTGTGGCACTGGACGACCCGCTGAGACGGCCTTACTCGAAGACGCAGGATGTGCTGAGGTTCTCGCAGCATAAGGTGGACCTGTTGAAGCTGGCGGAGAATAGTATAGGGACGGTGGATGCGTGGGATTTGCTTAATAAAAATAAGGACGTGAACCCGGATATGATAGCGACGCTGGACAGGGAGGCGGAAAGACAAATCAAAGAGCGCGGGATGCGCGGGGTGCGTGCGTGGGTGCTGACGTTTAAAAAGCTGCTGTCGGAGACGGATTTCGTGCCGACTATGCAAAAGATGCTCAAGACGCTCGAGAAACATTACGAGTATCCGGTCGATGTCGAGTTTACAACGAACTTTACGCAAGATGGGCAAATGAAAATTAATCTTGTTCAGTGCCGGCCTTTGCAGACTAAAGGCATTACAACCAATGTGGTTATGCCGGAGACTATCGAGCCGGACAAGATTCTCTTCGAATCGTACGGTCATACTATGGGAGGCAGTATCTCGACGCCGCTAAAACAGGTTATTTATGTCGAGCCGGAGGCTTATCAAAACGCGCCGCCCGACCAGAAATACGGTGTGGCAAGGCTTATAGGCAAGCTCAACAGGCAAATTGAGGATAAAGAAACGACGCCGACTATTATTCTGGGGCCGGGCCGATGGGGGACAACGACGCCGAGTCTGGGGGTGCCGGTCAGCTTTGCAGAGATTAATAAGATAACGGTCATGGCTGAGATTGCTTATGAGGGCGGCAATCTTATGCCGGACTTATCGTTCGGAACACACTTCTTCCAGGATTTGGTAGAGACGGAAATCTTCTACGTTGCTATTTTCCCGGGTAAGGAGAAAGTGACATTCAATCGCGAGCGATTCAGGGAAATGCCGAACCGGCTGGGTGAGCTGCTGCCGGACAGTGCCAAGTACGAGCACATCGTCAAGGTATATAAGACCGATGGCCAGAATCTGCAGATGATATGTGATATGATATCGCAGCGAGTAGTGTGCTTTTTCAGTTAGATACTGGATTCCTGATTCCGGATTCCTGACACCGGGTAACAGACTTTAGACACTGATTAACACAGATTTGAGTTCGCATCGTGTGCTGCGTTCTGCGTACTACGTATCCGGGTTCGTTGTACGAAAACTACGTCGGGACAAGTACCAGATTGTGAATG
>JASFHM010000104.1:0-5415 GCA_050123215.1 Phycisphaerales bacterium
GAAAGTGAAGGCAAAAAGAGTGTTAGTCAGAACCCGGTCGGCAAATGGAAAAGCGTCGATTTCGTCAGGCACATTGAGGACTTTGAACCGGGCGAAAAACAATTCAGAGATGAGTTATATCTTGAAAGATTAAACTTTTACAAAGATGGCACCACTTCGGGACCGTGGACGTGGAAGATGGGTTCGCTGTATCACCCGGGTGACAGGACGACAGCCGAATATGAGATCAGGGAAATAGGTGGAAACAAATATTTGTTCATGGAATGGATGAGTGGTGACGTAACTATACGAGGCCGGAAGCCAGCATATTACGTACTTAAGAAAGTCGGCTCACGGAAAAGTAACAATATATCTAAAAGTAAGAGAACAGAATTGTCCAATGACGACGGCAAAAGTGCGGGCAAGTGGAGCTTTTCGGGCGGTGGGCATGGTGTTAAATTCACCGCGCCGAGTGAAGGTTGTGTACTAAAGGCGGTAAGACTTTACGGTTCCCGGTACGGTGAATATAAGGTCCCTGATGAGAATTTTGATGTGTGGGTCTGTGATGAAAATTTCAATGTCATTGAAAACTTCCAGTTTCCGTATTCACTGTTTAAGAAACGAGGCTATGCCAAATGGGTTACTATGAATTTCGATGACATACAGGTCCCGAAAGAGTTTGCGATATGTATGGCGTTTGACCCTCACAATACCAAGGGAATTTATGTGTACCATGATGCAAAAACAAGCAGGCAATCTTATCAGGGCATTCCTCCGGAAATGGAGCCTTTCAAAGATGGCGACTGGATGATAAGAGCTCTAATCGAACAGCCTGCCGAAGCGAGCCTTGAGGATACAAAAATTTCTGATGCGGACAGGATGGCCGCCGAGGATTTGACCAGCAAAGGCTGGGAACTCTGGAATCAGAGAAAACTAATCGAAGCTGAGGAGACCTTCAAAGAAGCTGTGCAGAAAGACCCGACAAATGCAAACGCTTGGAATGGGTTGGGTTGGTCTCAGCAGAATCAGGGTAAAAAAATAAACGCAAAATATTCCTTCAGGAAATGTCTCGAAATCGAGCCGGATCATGCCGCAGCTCTCAACGGCTTGGGGTGGATTGCTAAAGGACAAGGTGAAACGAGTGAGGCTATTGAATACTGGCAAAAAGCGGTTCAGGTCTCGGATGGCCATGCCACGGCTTCACTCAGTGGCCTGACTCAAACCTATATGGAGCTTGAGCAATATGACGATGCCGTCAAATACTATAAAATGTGGCTCAATGTAGAACCGCAAAACGATGCCGCAAAGGCTGGCCTCGAAAGGGCAAGGACATTACGCTGAAAATTTATACGTAGTTTAATTAACTGAAGTTATAGTGTTTGCGCACTGGCTTTTTTACATGCCACGTACATTCCAAATCGACCGGGAAGACCACCAAATCCCCCGGCCCGAAGCTGACCTCGCCTTGGCTGTCCTTTACCGTGACATCGCCTTCCAGAATCAGGCATGTCTCGGTCTGAGTATAAGCCCAGTCGAACTCGCTCGGCTGACATTCCCATATCGGCCAGCTCTTGCACTTGGCGGCTTCCTCTTCACTCGGTTTTTTAACTATCACATTTTTGACTGTCGGCATGGGTTTCCCTTTCAAAATTTTCTCTATCCCATTGTACACCGATATTTTTAAATATCTATTACCAAATCCCCCCAAAAATTGTTATCCTTATGCCCCGTTTTACATAACAGAAATTGTGGATTAGCTATGGAGAAGGGACAACTTGACAATATAAAGAGCTGGTTTGACCGCTACGTCGCAGGTTTTTACGTCGAAGGTGACGATTTCCTCAACGCCAACATCGAGCTCAAGCAAAAGCACAGCCACCATGTTTGCGACCAGATTCAGTATATCACCTGTGAGCTGGGCCTTAACGAGCAGCAGAAAACAATTTCCGAGGCCGTCGCCATCCTTCACGACGTCGGTCGATTCAGACAGTTTCAGGAGCATCGAACATATAACGACTTCCGAAGTGTCAACCACTGTCGGCTCGGCGTCGAAATCCTGCGCAAACATAACGTCTTGGCCGGTTTGGCTTCCGAAGAAATTGGCTGGATTGAAAAAGCGGTTCTGCATCACGGCGATAAACAACTGCCTCAAGGCCTCAATGGCGATGCTCTGCTGTACTGCAAACTAATCCGCGACGCCGACAAAATTGATATTTACCGGGTTGTGGCCGAATATTATGAGCAGCATCGCCGCGACCCCGACTCATTCAAACTCGAAATCGAGCTTCCGGATGAGCCTTGGTACTCTGAGCACATCCTACAGGCCGTTATCAGCGGCCAGCGCATCGACTACAAAGACCTGCAGACGTGGAACGACTGTAAGCTCATACAGCTTTCCTGGGTCTACGATATGAATTTCGTACCTACTCTAAAAAGGGTAAAACAACTTGGTTTTTTGCAAAAGATAATTGATTTTCTCCCCCCAACAGAAGATATTAAGCGGGCTGGCCAATATGTGCTGAATTATGTCGATGCCAGGATAGAACAGCAGAAAAAAGCTGACTAACCCCGAATCGAAAAGGATGGGATTAACATGAGTGATGGTATTACGACAAATAACGTTATCTTGCAAACCGATATCGAAGGACTGAAATGTGCACGCGGCAAAGTGCGTGATATTTACGACCTCGGCGACAAATTGCTTATCGTAGCCACCGACCGCATAAGTGCCTTTGATGTGGTAATGGCTAACGGGATTCCGTACAAAGGTGTTATCCTTACAAAAATTTCACGCTTCTGGTTTGATTTTCTCGCCGACAATATCGAACATCACTTAATCAGTGATGATGTAAAAGATTACCCCAAACCGTTCTGCGACCATCCCGACCAGCTCCGTGGCCGAAGCATGCTCGTCAAAAAAGTCGAGGTCCTGCCCATCGAGTGTGTTATTCGAGGATACCTGGCTGGCTCAGGCTGGAAAGAGTACAAACAAAGCGGAACCGTCTGCGGACAAAAACTACCAGCCGGTCTGAAACAATGCGATAAACTCCCCGAATTGATTTTTACTCCCGCCACAAAAGCAGAAATGGGAGAGCACGATGAGAACATCAGTTTCGATAGATGTGTCGAAATAATAGGAAAAGAAAAGGCCGAATACGTCAAAACAAAAAGCACCGATATCTTCACCAAGGCCAGCGACTACGCCGAAAGCAAAGGCATGATTCTTGCCGATACGAAATTCGAGTGGGGCATCGCCGATGGTAAAATAATCCTGATTGATGAAGTCCTGACTCCCGACTCTTCCAGATTCTGGCCCGCAGACAAATACGAAGCTGGCCGGGACCAGGAGAGCTTCGATAAACAGTTCGTCAGAAATTATCTCGAGAGCATCAGCTTTAACAAATCGGGTCCGGGCGTCGAATTACCACCGGAAATCGTCGAAAAAACCAGCGACAAATACATCGAAGGCTTCGAACGCCTCACCGGTAAAAAATTCACACCTTGATACGAGTATTGCTTGAAGCTAAAAGTCGTTACATTTCAGCGGGCTCAGTTAGTTGTCTTGGCTGTTTCCCATTTTATTATTGATATATTTGCCGGACTGTTGCCTGCCATTCTGCCAGTGGTAATGTCGGTATTTTCAATCAGTCTTGGTCGTGCGGTTGCAGTATTAACCATACTGAACCTTACCTCCAACTTCGTACAGTTAATTACCGGCCACATGCGAGAAGACAAAAGAAAGCCTTTCTTTTTGTATCTGGGTCTTATATTTTCCCCTGCGATTTGTCTTATAGCTTTGCTGCCGGCTGTTCGCGGTTCATATCCTGTGATACTCTTGCTTGCTGTTATAACTGGCTGTGCTGTAGCGATGACACATCCGGAAGGCCTAAAAGCTGTCCATACCTTGAGAAGATTCTCTTCTGTCATGGGTACAAGCGTCTATTTGTCCAGTGGTCTTTTGGGTTACTCTGCTGCGAGTTTTGTTTCTGCCGCTCTCGTCTCGTTGTTTGGTCTTGGTGGCCTTTGCTGGTTGGTGATATGTCCTGTTACCTGCATCCTCGGATTAATATATTTCAGGGTTAAAATTGCTGTGGAGCGCAAGCCAGCTCCCAACTTTATCTCACAAATCGATAAAGAAGCGGTGAATTTCTGGCCTTTACTTTTCATGGCAATTACTGCTGTTTCGACTACTACGATTCTGTTTGGTTTTTTACCTACCAGATTGAATCAGCTTGGTTTTGAGTTAACCTTCGGAGGTTTCAGCGCAATGATTTTGGGCTTAGCCGGTGCGCTGGGACCGTTCTTATGGGCTGCTGTTGCTCGCAAATATTCTGAACTTACTTCTGTCGCTATAGCACTAATTATTGGAATCCCTTTATTAATTGTTTATTTGTTTACGATGAATTCGAAAATAGCTGTCTTGGCCTTAACTGCGACAGGTTTATCTTCGACAGCCGTGTATCCTTTAATGGTTTCTATGGCTCGCAATGCGCGGGGCTTTAAGCTGGGCCAAAGAATGGCATTTATCGTCGGGGGGGCTTGGGGCCTGGCCTCGTTACTGCTTATGGCTGCCGGATATGCCGCCGAAAATTTCGGTCTGCAAAAGGTTTTAACGCTTGCACCATTGGGTTATATTATCGCAGCAATAATTGCAGTAGTTTTAATAATACGCAGGAAAACCGTACAATGATAAATTACGACCTGCATATACATACCGAGCACTGCGGACATGCCCAGGGCATGACCGTTGAGAAGATTCTGCGGCGGGCGGATGAGCTGGGACTCGATACGATTTGTATTGCGGACCATATATATAGTCCGAACGAGGCTTCGGTGCCGGCGAAAATAAAGGAAGAAGCGGCGGGGTATGAGACGAAATGTCGGGTGCTGGTCGGAGCGGAAATCGACGTGGCCGGCGGGTACTGCGACGGCAGACTGGCCTGTACGGTGCCTGACAATCTGGATTACGTCATAGCTGGGATTCACTATATACCCGGGCATGGTAATTTCCCGCAGAGTCCGTCGGATAATAGCTTAAAGCCCGATGAGCTGCTGCAGCGCTGGCGGAGCACTTTGCTCGGTGTTTTTGAAAATGACAAAATCGATGCCCTCGCTCATCCCTGTAGAATGATAGCGACGTCGCTCGAGCTCGATTTATACTTCGATGCGATACTGGAGATTCTTCGCGATGTGGCTCCGGTAGCGGCTGAGACAAAAACGCTATGGGAAATTAACGAGCATGATAAGGATAAAATTCCGCTGAGTTATTTCGATAAGTGGTATAAGGTATCTCAGATTGCCCTTGATGCGGGGGTGAAATTGGTTTACGGTTCGGATTCGCATTTTCCCGAGGAAATAGCTCAAACTGAATTTGTCTCAAAAGTGCTCGAAAAGCTGCCTGAGGATTGCCTTGAGTCGCCGCATACGTTAAGATTA
>JASFHM010000105.1:0-5408 GCA_050123215.1 Phycisphaerales bacterium
AAAATCAAAGAGCTTATACCTGAATACATCGGCGATACCAACAACACGCAACCCCCTTCCAAGAACCCAAAAGAAAAAGAGCTGTCGTAACCGACAGCTCTTTTATATTTCCACAAACCTTCATGACTTACCACTGCTGCTGATTGTCCTCACTTTCGCGCGGATGAGCAGCTTCATACACATCCTTGAGTTTCTTAGTGGTCAGGTGTGTATATATCTGTGTGGTCGAAAGTGACTGATGCCCCAGCAGTTCCTGTACACTTCTCAGGTCCGCACCGTTGTTAAGCATGTGTGTCGCAAAACTATGTCGCAATGTATGCGGGCTTATCGACGGATCCAGTCCAGCCATCTTCAAGTATTTATCCATCTTACGCCGCACGCTTCGGGTGCTCAGACGCTTGCCGTGCTTGTTCACAAACAGAACCTTCGGGTCGAAATTAGGGTTGTTCTGCGCTCTCTTATTTCTAAACTCGAGGTAGTGCTGAATGACCTGCAGCGCCGTCGAGCTTATCGGCGTGATTCTTTCCTTTTTACCCTTTCCCCTGACGTGAACGACTTCACCCAGAAAATCGATATCGTCCATATTCAGGCCAACAAGTTCGCTGACCCGTATACCCGTGCTGTAAAGAACTTCCAGTATCGCTCTATCACGAGCACCCAACCAATTATTAATCGGCGGGGTATCAAGCAATCTTTTGACTTGTTCATACTCAAGAAACTTCGGCAGTTTCTTTTCCTGCTTCGGTGTCCGTACAGCTGTAACCGGATTCGACGTTATCATTCCCCTCTTTACAAGGAATTTATAGAAGCTTCTGAGGGTTGCCAGCTTCCGGGCAATCGTCGATTTAGAATATTGCTGCTCGTTCAGCAAAGCTAAATAGGCTCTGACGGTATTCACATCAATGTTAAGCAGTATTTGGTCGAGTTTTGGCTTGGCCTGTACGGCAACCGCTGTATCGACATGCCCGGCATGCCCCAAGGCATCACCACCATCAGTTGATTGTTTTGAAGTAAGAAATTCACCGAATTGTGTCAAATCGGCACCGTAACATTTAGCGGTGTGCTCCGAGAAATGTTTCTCAAACTTAAGGTAACTGAGAAAATCCTGAACAATTCCACTGTTTTCCATAGTCAACCTACCTTCATTCAATCCCATCTATAACGAAATCCTTTTGCGGATTAACCTTCCGTTGAAGAAGCTCATCAGCTTCAAACATCAGCGCCTGCGCGAGCTTGAAGCTCAGCACCGCTGCATCAAACCAGTCGAAACCCGTTCGGGGGCTTTTAGCTTGCTCTATCAAGGCGTCAAGAAGCTCATCCTCACAACCGGTATCATACCTGAAGATAAACTTTTCCGAGCCTTTATTCAGAACCAATTGCCTTTGTTTCTTTATCATCCCTTGCCTGCTCAAACAACAATTCTTTCGCTGTACCAAATTCATTTATCGGCCTTAGAACGAGTGACTGAAGCGTAAAATCGTTTTTTTTCGAAGAAAATTGACAAAATTGGCGGTAAGGCCAAAGCTACAATGCTTTTATCGGCCAATGACGCTTGTCTCTTTACAAAATCAGCTATCCCTCAAGCCAATTTTTAGATGACTTTAAAGAAGATTACGCCGTTCTTCTCCGACGGCACTACTGCCCCCTGTTTTTCAAGCTCACCAAGGTATTTCAAAGCCTGGTTCCGGTGAAAACCCAGGGCTGAACAGATATCATCCAGAGAACAGGGTCTGCGTCTGAGTATTGTCAAAATCTCTTCGGCATTAGCTTCGATTTGCTCAGCTCTGGCGGTATGTTCGAACCCAGCTACAATTTCGCAATTGTCACCAAGTTGTCCGGCAATTGCACGCAGCTTTTCGTAATCGACTTTCTCAATATTGATATCGGCGGTCGGCCGAACCGCCGTGTTCAATTGCACCTTATCAGGTCTTATTTTCTCGATACCGGCCTTTATTCCGGCTATCTGTTCCGGCCCGGTATTAAACCCCTCGACTATAAACACTTCCAGCCATATTTGCTTTTTGAAATCATCTCTGAAAGCAGCCAAGCCCGAAATGACATTTTCAATACTGATATCATTATGCGGGCGATTTACCCGTTTGAAGGTTTCATCGTCTCCAGCATCGAGTGACGGCACAACCAAATCGGCTCCGAGACACTGCCGACGGACCTCGGCATCGCCAAAGAGGACCCCATTTGTGAGTATTGCAACAGGTATGCTCGTAAGCTTCTTAATTCCGGAGATTAATTCGGCAATGCCGCTGTGCAGTGTAGGTTCTCCCGAACCGCTCAAAGTAATAAAGTCGGCTTCGACTCCTTCGTCCAGCCGCTGCTTAAGTTCAGCAAGCACCGCCTCAACTGGAACGTACTGGCGGCGTTCAATTGTTTTGGTCGTGGTCCTACCTAATTGACAATACACACAATCCAGTGGGCAGACCTTAAATGGTACGATATCAACTCCCAGACTCAGGCCCAGCCTGCGGGAGGGAATCGGCCCAAATATGTAACTTCCAGACTTTGCTGAGCTATTTGCTGCGGACAATTTCGAATATCTCTTTACAAATTTTCAAGGTCTTTTCGACCCAATCTATTGGCATTATCGAAGAAGCGTCGGACCTGGCCTTTGCCGGGTCGGTATGCACTTCAAGAAAAAGACCATTAGCCCCTGCCGCGATAGCCGCCCTTGCCAGTATCGGCGACATTTCCCTATGGCCTCCGCTTGATTGGCCCAAGCCGCCGGGCTGTTGCGTACTGTGAGTAGCATCGAAAACCACAGGACAGCCGAACTGCTGCATCATCTTTATGCCAGCCATATCATTGACCAGACGATTATACCCAAAGAAAGTGCCTCGCTCGGTCAACATTATCTTATCATTACCGGTGCTACGAACCTTTTCAACAGCGTTTTTCATTTCTTCGGGCGAAAGAAACTGCCCTTTTTTTATATTGACACATTTTCCAGTTTCAGCACATGCCGTAAGCAAATCCGTCTGCCGACAAAGAAACGCCGGAACCTGCAGGCAATCAACTACTTCACTTACCGGCTGAACCTGACCTGTCTCATGCACGTCGGTCATAACCGGAATGCTGAATTGTTCTCTTACTCGACCAAGAATTTTCAGCCCTTGCTCAAGCCCGAGGCCACGAAAACTTGATATGCTGCTGCGATTGGCCTTATCGAAACTTGCCTTAAAAACCAATCCAACTCCAAGCTTCTTTGTTATCTTTATAAGCCTCTCAGCTATGCCCATACAGATATCATCACTTTCGATAACACACGGCCCACTCATAACAAACATTGGCCCGTTAAGTCCTGCGATAACTGGATTATCCACCGCAGCCAATCGGCCAACGCCTTCCCCAATTGTAAACATCCGATCGCTCATAAAAAACTCACTGTTATTTCACAGCCCTGACAACTCTGGTTCTCAAACCTGCCGGCTTGGCGCCTTCAGGCACTATCACACTGACCGCGTTAGGTACAATATCAACTTCAACCGGCAAATCAGGGCCAGGGTCACCGTCAATCTCACTCGGTATGCCTTCACGCTCGGAACTAATCTTTATCTTCTTGCACTGCCTGTAAATAACATCATGTCTCTTCCAGTGTTGTTTCATAACCGTCAGTAGCGAATGCTTGAGCAAATTTAATTTAGAGCCGCACGTATAAACACAAACATCGAGCAGTCCATCACTATAATCAGCGTGGTGCAGAATATTAAGTCCTAAAGCATATCTGGAGACATTGCCGACAAAAGCCACACCCTGCCCCTCAAATAGCACCTCTCCATCCACCTCAACCTTTATAGGTTCGAATTTATATTCCCAGAACGTACGCCAGATTGGCCAGAAATAATCAAGATATGATATATGGCCATCACGTTCCCTATGGATACGCCTCACAATTTCTCCGTCAAATCCGAACCCGGCTATACACGTAAAACACTTGCCGTTAACTCGACCCAGGTCCAGCCCTCTTGTATACCCACCTTCGAATGCCTTTACAACCGTCTCTAACCTATTATCGAAGCCCAGCTCATTAGCAAGCAAATTCTCTGTTCCATGTGGGACTATTAAAAGAGGCTTATCAGTTCCTTCCAGACCATGAGCTACTTCTCTGATAGTACCGTCGCCTCCCACTACAACAACAAGCGCGCAGTTGTAATCCACCGCTGCTTCTGTAGCAAGCTCGCAGGCGTCCTCAAGAGAAGTGGTCAGCTGCGCTCTTACTTCAAAGCCCTTTCGGCCAAAATAGTTTTCGAGCGGCTGGCTGCGAGACTTACTGCTCTGGGCGCCCGACTTCGGGTTCACAATAAAAGCGATATATCCGTCTTTTGGATTCATAGCCTTGCAGATTATAATGGGTAACCCGGCGGCGAACTGCTCAGACAACGATATTCACCAGCCGTGACTTTATAACAACCACCTTCTTCGGCTCCTTACCGCCCAATGCGGCAGTAACCTTTTCATTACTGAGTGCCCTTTCTTTTATGTACTGCTCATCCGAATCAGCGAGCACTACTATCCTGTCTTTTATTTTACCATTAACCTGAACAGCAAGCTCGACTTCTTTTTCTTTAATCAGGGTCTTGTCATACTCAGGCCAGCTCTCGTACGCCAGGCTCTGGTTATGACCTAATCTGGCCCAAAGCTCTTCCGCAATATGAGGCGCAAACGGCGAGAGAATCCGTATGAATTTCTCGATAGCCGATTTCGGACGGATGGACTGCTTGCTGAGGTGATTGATAAAAATCATCATTGCGCTAATAGCCGTATTAAAGCCAAAACTTTCAATATCTCCACCGACTTTTTTTATGGTCTGATGCAGCAATCGAATCGTCTCTTCATCACCTTCGACATCCTGAATCTCACTACATAGCTGCCCGCTGTTATCATCCACAATAAGCCGCCATGTTCTCTGCAGAAACCGATGCACACCCTCAACACCCTGCATACTCCATGGCTTGACTGCTTCCAGCGGCCCCATAAACATCTCATAAAGACGCATCGAATCAGCGCCATAGTCCGCAATCACTTTATCGGGATTAACCACGTTGCCGCGAGATTTGCTCATCTTTTGCCCGTCTTCGCCGAGAATCATCCCCTGATTAATCAGTTTATGGAACGGCTCCTTTGTGCTGACGTATCCCAAATCATAAAGAAGTTTATGCCAGAACCGCGAATACAAAAGATGCAACACCGCATGTTCGGCTCCGCCTATATACAAATCAACATTCATCCAGTATTTTTCTTTTTCAGGGCTCCATGGCTGCTCATCATTATCCGGGTCGATATAACGAAGATAATACCAACAGCTTCCTGCCCACTGCGGCATAGTATTGGTCTCGCGCCTGCCTTTTGTGCCATCCGGCAATGTCACCTCCAGCCAATCCTTAGCCTTAGCTAAC
>JASFHM010000106.1:0-5403 GCA_050123215.1 Phycisphaerales bacterium
CGCAACTCAGTTGCAACTATTTTTTAGGGCTAATTTTCGAGATTAGCCGGTAAAAATCGTTCAGGATAGGCTTTTGAGCAGAAAGAAGTAAACCGCTACCAGCACAGCGTTTAGAACTACGGTTGGTAGTATCCGCCGGTATACATGGCCGAAAGGCACGTTAAAGTATTCATTGCTCACAATATAGCACAGGTGAATTGGACTTGTCATCTGTCCCAGATGGCCGAAGCCATAGGCCAAAGCTACATAAGGAAATATCGGCCCGGCACCGGCGGCTGCGACAAGGGCCAGAACTATAGGAAAACTTGTCCCTACAAAGCCGATGGCGAGACCGGTCACTAAGCCGGCAATGAAAGGCAAAATGGCTGCTACTAGTGCTACCGGCACATTTAGCTTAACGAGCTCACTTGCGATACGCTCAGCAGCTTCGGCTTCTTTGAGCATATATTGAAAGACCATCACACTCACTACGAGAATCGAAAGCTTCCAGATTTCTTTTCGACCGAAGAGTTTTGCTATAGCCGCTGTGCCAAGGCCTCTATGTAAACCTGTGATTATAGTAGATGCAGCCAGGCCGATACCAAGCGGCAAATACTTTTCGAGTAGGGGGGCGTGTTCAATTCCCAGCATCGGCAAAACTATCGAACGGAAGATTAGACTTGCACAAATCCACACAACGATAATCAGCCAAATAGATGAAGTCGCAACGATGAATTCACGCTTGGTGCCTTTTTCCGGTTTGGCAGAGCTTGTATGTAAATCCGGATGCAGTCCTCTGAACAACAAAGCCCCTGTACATATCATGAACAGGCCCATAGCTATCTGGTACAGAACAAATTTTCCGTAGGTAAAACCGGTCAGAGCCACAGCTAATATCACGCCGGGATACAACGGCCACCAATGCTCCCAAACATGGCGGTACCAGTAATTGATTGCTGACAATTCTGCCCCACCAGCCCGGTTATCTGAAGCCGAGTGAACCATTGGCGCGGAAAAAAGTGCTCCACCGGGCATTGGCAATAATCCAATCAACGCCGGAAGCGCAGCCATGGCAAAAGCGGGGCGGCGAAGCAATTGTCCGGCTAATGTCACGATTTCTTTAAGCTGGCCTGTCGAGTCCATAATCGCCGACAGCACCAGGACAAGTGCGGTTATTATTACCAGGCCGATTGTACGCGGCTGAACTATTGCCTTGGCGAAACTTGAGGCGATGTCGGTAATGGCTATTTGGAAAAGCAGGCCTATGGTAACAGCTCCGATAAGGATGGAAACGGCCAAAGGCACCTTCAGCCGGGCCAGTATAAGAATCAGAGCAAATGCTCCGAGTGTATATAGCGTTGCATGCATAACAGGGCTTTATATCTTAAGATGCCCCTGGGTGCAATAGTGCCGATTTTAGGGTCGTTTTGAAAAACGTTGCAGATTCTGGTCTGAACAGCTAAATTGTGGCCATGAATATTATCGAGTCTATGTCGGCTTTGGAAGATGAATACGCCGGTGCCGTCGTCACTGTCGGCAATTATGACGGTTTGCACATCGGCCATCAGCAGATACTCCAGGCCGCGAAGGAAATCGCACAGAAAAAAGCTGCGCAACTTTTAGTGATGACGTTCGAGCCGCATCCTGTCAGGATTCTACACCCTGAAAAAGCTCCGAAGATTCTAACGCCGAGGTTGCTGAAACAAAAGCTTCTTGAAAGTTTTGGGGTCGATTGCTGGCTGATACTGCGTACCACCGCTGATATTCTTTCGCTTTCGGCGCCGGAGTTTGTCGAAAAGTTCCTTGTTGAGCCGATAGCACCTTGTGCAGTAGTTGAAGGCGAAGATTTCAATTTCGGTTCAGACCGTGCTGGCAATGTTGAGCTTTTGCAGAGGCTCGGTTCTGTTAACGGTTTTGAAGTTACGGTAGTCTCGGCCAGGACAATCGAACTTGAACAAATTATTCGGGTCTCCAGCACAATGATTCGTTACATGCTCGAAGGTGGTGAAGTTGAAGACGCAGCCGCCGGGTTCGGAAGGCCTTACAGACTCATCGGCAAGATAGTAGCAGGGCGGGGCAAAGGAAAAGAATTAGGCTTTCCTACGCTCAATATGGAACAGCTAATACCTGCCGAAGGTGTATATGCCGGGTTTGTAAGTATTACTCCAAGCTATGAGTCTGTTTGTACCGCGGATGATAAAATACCTGCGGTGTTCAGCATCGGCCAGGCCAGGACCTTCGGCGACGAGCACCCAACGTTAATCGAGGCCCATTTGTTGAACGAACCAGAATCCGATCCGGAGGGCGAATACATGGCTATGGATTTTATTGGGCACATTCGCCAGCAGCATAAGTTTGCCTCTCTTAATGAACTATCCAACCAAATTGCCCGGGATTGTGACAAGGCGAAGCGAATTTTGGAAATGAATTAGTTGACTGTTTTTAGTGCAAAGGAAGCATATGACGCAAACGAATGTTTTTCAAAGTGCTCTTGATTTAGTTAATAAATCCGGCAATGTCCTTGTCACTACTCATACTCGGCCGGATGGTGATGCCTGTGGTTGTGTGGTGGCAGTGACCGGGATGCTAAAATCATTAGGTAAAACAGTGCAGTCCCTGCTTCTTTCGGAACTGCCCGAATGGTATGAGTTTCTTTTTGAACAAAAGCCTGTGTTTTTCCAGCCGGATAAAACGCCAGCTCAGCTTGCCGATATCGACCTTGTCATTCTCGTTGATGTCAATAGCGACAGTCAGTTATCTAAATTTGCCGACTGGCTGAAGACAAGCAAAAAGAAGGTGCTGGTTTTTGACCATCATGTAACTAACGATGGTCTTGGCGACGTCGAGATTATCGATACCAGCGCTTCTGCTACCAGCCTGATTATTTATGATTTCCTGAAATTTGCTGATTGGCAGATTACTGAGGGTGTTGCTCGGGCGTTGTTTGTCGCAGTAGCCACGGATACCGGCTGGTTTCAGTTTTCAAATACTGACAGCCGGACCTTTGCAGTCGCGGCGGAGCTTATAAAAGCCGGAGCCGAACCTACTGAACTTTACCGGAGACTCTATCAGAATTTCTCACCTCAGCGGTTCAAGCTGATGACCAGGATGCTTAACAGCCTTGAGCTTCACTTCGACGGCCGATTCGCGGTTCAGCAGCTTACTGTTGAAGATTTTAAGAGTACCGGTGCTTCCTATAAGGATACCGAGAACCTTATTGACCAGTGCAGACTCATCAAAACGGTTCAAGCTGCAGCACTTTTCGTTGAGTTAAAGGACGGTCGGGTGCGATGCTCTTTGCGAAGCGGCGGCAAAATCGATGTACGAAAAGTCGCACAGGAATTCGGTGGTGGAGGTCATATTTGCGCTGCCGGAGTTTATCTGCAGGGGCCCCTCCAAAACGCCAAACGAAAGATATTCGATTCGGTAAAACAACAGTTTGGTGCTTAATCGGGAGGATGGTAGCGGGGGATTCGGCCGCGTTCGTCTCGTGCAAGGGCTTTTCTAACAATCTCTTTACCCTTCGGGCTGTTCGCCGATACCCAGTTGGCATCCGGAGTACTGCGTACAAGTGTCGTCTGTTCCCAGGTTGCGTCGTCGAGGTCCGGCGCATTTAAATCGGGCTTTGTCAGGTAACCTATGTACAGGTCGGCTTCATCCGGTTTATTCTTATATGTAAAAACGTGTGCCCTTACACCTGCCGGTTCACCATCAGGCCTGGGACCTGAAGGAGCTTTAACAGGACCGGTCTTGCTTTCTTTATCCGTGAAAAGCTTACCCGTGTTGAGGTCGTAAAACCATGCCTTTTTGTAGACTTCAACCTTAGGCCGTTTAGGCCCGGCCAGCAGGCTGAAAAGAGTCAGTATAAGAATGAACACACACGCTAATGCTATACCGTAAACCAGACGTGGATTACTGTTTATAGCCCGCCTGGCCTTGTACCAGCGTTCAGCCAGTTCATATTTGACCCAGTCCGGAATGTGAAAGTCCATCGGTAAAATTCCCTAATCATTTGGTCCTTTAAGCACCTCGAAGAAAAATTCGAGGTCTTTATTGCCGCCGTTTTGACCGTCTTGTGATGAATCCCAGTTTGCAATATCGACGGTTCGTTTGTCTTTCCACCTTCGATATTCACAATGCGTATCTGCGAATGAGAAATTGCAGCCTTCGATATGTCGAGCTGTAATGTTATTAAGTTCGTAGTTACCCAGCCACCATACCTTGTCTTTCCAATCCACAGGCCAAAAGCCGCCAATAATCCACATGCGCTGCCCAATCGATGCGGTGCTGTCGGCATCTATGAAGACCAGTCTTTGCGCAGGCCTGTCAATTCGAGCCCAGTCGGAGAAAGGTTGAGTGTAGCCGCAATCAATGCACCAGTTTCTTCCGCCCATCGTGTTGCTTATTGCGTAGCTGCGAACCATTTCTGTTTTGTCCCCCTTGCACTTATAAACTCCCGCAGAATACGATAAATAAGGTGCCAGAACCCCGTCTTCAATAGCCTGAATTGTCCCTCCTACTGTGTTCATCGGGTCGTAAGGGCCGTCCGCCACCCAGTGATGTGTTAGGTTACCGGTAGCGGACCCATCATTCCAAAGTGTATCGGGTGAACAGAGCGAGTCGTCATTACCAAGCGCATAGGAATACCAAGCAACGGTCAATTGACGAATATTGTTTTGACATACGACACTTCTGCCCATCTCCCTGGCGTTATTTAGTCCGGGCAGCATTATCGACATGAGCATTGATATGATAGAAATGACTACAAGAAGTTCTATTAAGGTAAAGGCCCTTTCGTTGAATAGATGTGTAATGTTGCGGTTGTGCTTGAGCATAATAATTTTTAATCTTTAAAAAAGCTTTTGCTTTTTTGATTCGCTGCGGCGGTATTATAAACCTGCCGAGGGACTTGGGCAAGTGTTGATAATTTTACATTGTTGGGCGCATAAAAAAGGGCAGAGCCGTTTCTGGCCCTGCCTTTATGTTGTGTGGCTCTTTCCTTTTTGCATTTAGCCGTTGCTGACTATGTCGTGATTTCGATCTGCCATGTACGCAATTTTAAGAAATCGACACTGAAAGCTTTTAGCTAATATGGCCGGGTTTGGTCATTTTTCAGAGCCACCGCTTATTCACTTTTCTATAATGAAAATCGGCGTTTGTTCTGTCAGAAAATTAAAATTTCGTTGGATTTTTTTCGGCCCCAATATAGGACTGACCTGTCTTGTCAATACTGCCGAATTTAACAACATTTCCCGGCCGAAAATTGCCAACTCGCGATAGCTTAGGCAACCTGCGCTGATTAGAGCAATTCAAGTTTTCATGCTCTGCGAGTCGATATTCTTTATTATGAAGACATATCCTATAGAGTTGCGTAAGCGTGTGTTGCTGGCGGTTGACCGAAATAAAATGACTCGTGAACAGATT
>JASFHM010000107.1:0-5317 GCA_050123215.1 Phycisphaerales bacterium
TTGCAAGATACCACCGACGGCGAGACCGAAGAAGAGATAACTCTGACAAGAAATGTCAGCTCCGTAAAAAACAAACTTGAGGATTTCGTGGAGGCGTATAACGAAGTCGTGGCTTATATAAAGGAAGCAACCGGCTATGACGCTACGGTCGATGAAGCCGGTGTGCTTATAGGTGACTATGTGCTCTCGGTAATGAAGCAACAGCTCAGCAACCCATTATACAGCCAGACTGGTGGTTTTGTCGAGGATATCGATACGTTCCTGACGCCGGGTCAGATAGGGCTTGAGCTTGACGGCGATGGTCTGCTGACACTCGATTCGACCGATTTTGACGAGGCGATTGCCGATGATTATCTCGGGGTGCTTGCCATTATAGGCGCCGATAAAAGCGGAAGTACCGACAGCGCCGATATAAAGTTCTACGGAGCCAGCAGCAAATATACGACCGCTGGGAGCTATCGTGTAAAATTGGTGTACGACGGTTCCGGTAATTTGTCAGAGGCCTATTTCAAGCTCAGCAGTGAAAGTGATTCGGCTTATCGTGCCGCGACGATTGACGGTAATGTGATTATCGGCGAAAGTTCATTCACTGACGATGGTTACCCCGTTAATCCCGAAAACGGACTGCAGCTTACCGCACCGACTACAGGGACACCGGGTAGTACGAGCTACGCTACGGTAAGAGTTAAGCAGGGCTTTGCAGGGGGCATGGAAGATTCACTTTTAGATATGCTGCATGCAACCAGAGGTTCATTAGTCATAGATAAAGAGCATATCAATGACCAGATAGAGCTTTTGCAGGACAAGATTGACCTTGAAGAGCAGCGCCTTGAAGTCAGGGAAGAGAGGCTTATTCTGCAGTTTTCCCGCCTTGAGAGCACTCTTACACTTCTGCAGAGTCAATTACAGTATTTTCAATCGCAGTAGGTCGTTGATTTAAGTGGATTGAATCACCTGGTCGCAACTCCAACTCTTCTTTGTTTGAGTCTGTAAATCAATGCGAGGACTTCGGCAACCGCTACGTAAAGTTCAGGCGGGATAGGCTGGCCCGGTTCAATTGTTGCGTATATTGTCCTTGTCAGTTCCGGTCTTCTTAAAATGGGCACACCATAAGCTCGGGCAATCTCCCGGATTTTTTCGGCAAGGTGGTCTTTGCCTTTAGCCACAAGCATAGGAGTGTCCATTGTCTTGGCGTCGTAGCGAATAGCTACAGCATAATGAGTCGGGTTGACCAGTACCACGGATGCTTTCGGCACCTCCTGCAGGAAACGCTTCATGGTCATCTCGAACTGTGCTTTCTTTACCCTGGCTTTTAGCTCAGGTGAGCCTTCGGTGTCTTTGCGCTCTTCCTTTACCTGCTGACGGGTCATTTTCAAATCTTGTATGTATTTCCATTTCTGAAACATGGTGTCGGCAATAGCAATAACAACAAGAACCAGACAAATCCGAATCATCAAACCCAGTATGAGTTTCCCCATAGCAGCTATGATTTGCGCCGACCATGCCCAGCGAAGCCCTGCAAGGACCTCGAGCTTATTGTGCAGATAGAACCATATAATTAGGCCCACAAATAGAAGCTTTAGTATTGAGGTTAACAATCGAACGCCTGACTTGACGTCGAAAAGCTTTTTCAGTCCTGAGGCGGGATTTATGGCACCTAAGTTGAACTGGATGGATTTAGAGGTGAAGTTCAATCCTGAAACAGCTACGTTTGCAAAGATGGTGGCGGCTACGAGTGCCGCGAGAATGGGGCAAATTACCCAGATTGCGTTGATGAATCTGGAATTTATGAACTTTACAAAAGAGCCGCTATCTGCAAAGACATCATTTTGGCAGGAAAAGCCCAGCCTTAGCTCGTTGGTAATCCATTGCATAAGGTTCGGTGCCAGCAAGGTGACAGTGGCTACCATAACGACAAGCGCGGCAACAGAACTTAACTCCTGACTTTGCGGGACCTGACCTTCCTGTCGGGCCTTTCTTAGCCTTCTTGATGTTGGTTGTTCTGTTTTTTCTGCTGCTGGTTGTTCAGGCATATTTTTCGGCTATCTACAAAGGCAGCAATTTGTTCATCCATTCTGCGAACTCGGCTACGAAGCCATTGATAAACGGAATAAATACCATAGTCATAAAAAGTCCAAGTCCTATTCGCATCGGCAGACTGATAAAAAGAATATTCATCTCAGGAGCAACCCGAGCCATAACTCCAAGCGCCACCATCAACAGCAAGAATGCGGCCAGCATCGGCGCAGCAAGTCGCAATCCTGCTGTGAACATGGTAGAGCCTGCTACGATTGTCCCGGCTGTCAGGGTTTGTATTGAGGGGATTGTTCCCGCCGGGGCAGCCTGGTAGCTTCGCGAAATTATTAGAAGGATAAGATGATGCCCGTTAGCGCTTAGGAACATTATTATGAAAAGCATCTCGAGAAGCATACTCAACGGCTGGGCTCTTTCGCCTGTGAGCGGGTCTATGACCTCGGCCAGAGCCATACCCATTTGTCTTTCAGCGATTCGGCCGGCCACTCTTACGCCGGCAAAGACTAATGCGGCAATCAAACCTAAAGCAAGACCGTAAGTTGCTTCGGCGCAAAGCAACAATACAATTTCGACTAAGGAAATTTGTGCCGAGATCTGAGCAGGAATTATTGTAGTGAAAAATATTGAAAGCAGCAGAACGGTTGCGGCTTTTACTCTAACCGGGATAGCTTGATAGCCCAGAACAGGTGCAACCAGAACGAATGCGGATATCCTGGTAAGCACCATCATAAACGCAAGCAACTTGTCATTTAAGGCTTCCACCGCTTAATGCCCGATAGCCCCTATGTAACCAAATACTTCGTTTGTGAAACCGAGCAGAACCTGTAACATCCAGCTTCCGAATATGAGGAGTATCGCGCCTACAGCTAAAAGCTTTGGTACTATGGTCAAACTCATATCGCGGATGGAAGTAAGCGCCTGAAAAAGAGTAATGACCACTCCGACTATCATGCAGGTAAGCAATACTGGAGTAGCAACTATCAGTGCGGTTTCGAGTGTGTGTCGGCCCAGATATAATGCGAAGTTACTATCCATATAATGGAATCTCCCGACGTCAGTTGAAACTCAGGCTAAGGCTCTTGGCAAGAAGCGACCAGCCATCCACGAGAATAAACAGGATTAACTTTAAGGGCAGAGAAATCATAATCGGAGGCAGCATCATCATGCCTGCGCTGAGTAATACTCCGGCGATAACCATGTCCAAAAGCAGAAATGGAATGAACAGCAGACAGCCTATTTCGAAGGCGGTTCTGAACTCGCTGATTATAAAGGCCGGTACTACTACGTGCATTGATAGTTCCATGGGGGCCTGAACCGGCGGCGATTTGGACATGTCGACAAACAAGGCAAGGTCTGCTTCGCGAGTTTGCTTGAGCATGAAGAATTTGAGGTGCTCGATAGCTTTACTCGATGCGACCTGGAAATCTATCTCGTTATTGATATAAGGGGTTATGGCCTCGGTATTGATATTGGAAAAAGTCGGTGCCATGGTGAATAGTGTGAGAAACAGTGCCAGACCGATGACGGCGATGTTCGGCGGTATGGTCTGTGTTGTCAACGCTCTGCGAACAAAGGCCAGGACGATAACGATTCGCGTAAATGAGGTCATCATCACCAACAGTGAAGGCATGATAGCTAAACCCGCGAATATAATGACCAGCTTAATCGGGGTGGACCAGTCTTTGCCTTCGGTTTCAGTGGTAGCGGTCTTATCTATTAATGTGACGAGTTCATTGACTGTCGGTAGGTTATTTGCATTCTGCAAAGCGGCGGGGTTATCCTGCTGTGCATACAATCTTGCCGCCGGTGTAAGCAAGAGTATGAGAAATAATATCGTAAAGGGTTTTGTTGGCATCTTTGTCTTAACTTGAGCTTGTGTCCGATTGTTCGGTTTCATCCGGCATTTCAGCCAGCTTTGTTATATGGTCGGTGGTACAGCCGATTACGATTCGTCGGTTACCGATTTTAATAAGATGTATGCTTTTGCGTGAGCCGAGGTAAAGGGTCTCGAGCATGCGGACTTCTTTGCCCGGGGCGTTTGCTATTCGGCTGCCGAGCTTTTTAGAAGTGTAAACAGCGGCTATGCCGAGCAGAAGAACGATGAACACCGCGAGCATCATTTTCATAAACATCCGGCGTGTGTTTAACTGGCCATTTTGCTCAAAGGCGAAATTAGGGTCTTTGCCAGCCGATTTGTGCTTAGTCAACAGCTCGGATAAACTGGGTTGTTGGGTTTGGTCCAAGTCCTCTGTTGTTTGTTGCGCAAGGGTAAACGGCGCGGTGAGTAGTACTGCTGCCGCTATTAGTGTAACGACATTTTTCGAGTTTTCAGTCACGATTTTGGTATACCAATAGCTTAACTGTTTATTGAGATTGCAAAAACCGTGCCGGGAGTCGGAAGTTCCGTTATTAGGCTGAAAAAGCCAATTTTATAGGCCGTTCGTGTTGGTAAGCCTTGCTGCTGTCGAGATTTTATACAGCCGGAGTTAACGTAAGGCGGAAATTGCAATTTGTTTATTTTTGGGGATAGGGCTTTCCGGACCGATCCAGCCGTCACCCGGACCCGCTCCCCATGAGAAAATAGGCATTCTCTTTTCCGGCGGGATGGTTTGTGCGATGAAAGCAGCGACGGTCTGAGCCCTTTGGGCTGAAAGTATCCATTTATCTTTGTCGGTTCGGCCGTAGTTGCTCATACCCAAAACGTATAGTTTGATTGAGTTTATGTTTGGATGATGTTGCAGGGATAAACAAAGGTTTCTCAGTGATTTTTTGCTTTGCTCGTTTAGCTCGGCGCTTGCCGGAGCAAAGCTGATGTCAACTGCGGGCAGGTCTACTCTTTCACCAACTACTTCTGACGGCAGGGTCTTGACAAGTCGGTCGATTTGCTTGAAAGTTCTGCGGATTCTTTCTTCGGTGGCGTCGATGGTTCTTTGGTTGGTTTCTTCCGGGTTTTTGATGGTATATTTATTCTGGACGTTGCCACGGTCGGGTGTCGATTGCTTGCCGAACAACATTCCAAGCCCGTAGCCTCGTATAGATTTTATAAATGAATCTCTTCCGGTGTTGAATAGTTCAGGGTCCTGCGTAGTAGCCAGGCTTAACAGCATCACAAAGAAAGTAAGCAGCAGCGTGACCATATCGGAGAAGGTGACTATATAGCTGGGTACTTTTGGTTTACCCTCGGATTGTGATTTTTTTCTTTTCAATTACAAATACTCTTGTCAAGCAATACAATTTCGAGAAAACGATTTTTATATGATTTGGTGTCATCAAGATTGAGTAT
>JASFHM010000108.1:0-5313 GCA_050123215.1 Phycisphaerales bacterium
CGCATATTTTGGTTTGTCCATTTGCGAAGCATCCCACAAAGACCCAAGAACAGTACCTATTTCTCGCCCTGCAATAGTACCCACCGCAATCATATTCCCAATAAGTTCTTAAGTCTAACCCAAAAGTAAACCTCCATAATAATGGTCCTGAAAAAATATGCCAGCGTCGTTGCAACCGCCGCTCCAAGCATGCCCATCCGAGGGACCAGAACCAAATCTAAAAGAACATTAAGCAAGACCTGTAAAACAAGGGTTATCTCGCTGAACCTATACTTTTTCAGAGCATTAAGAATCGGGTCGTAAAAAATGGTGTAGAGTATCGACACAGAACCAACCAGCAAAACTCTCAGGACTACAACAGAGCTTTGATAGGTGTCACGGTAAAAAAACCTGAAGACATAAGGGGCAGCCGCAAAAATCAATCCAAGAAAAACAAGGCCCAAAGCAAATATCTTCAACCTTTTACCAAACATGTATTCTCTTATTCTCTTGCTATCCCCAATATGCTGACTGATAAAAGGTAAAAAGTAAGCATTTACAATAAAAATCAATGTGGACAGGCCTTTGAATACCTGATATCCAAGGTTATATTCGCCAATATCATCCATTGAAACAAAAGCTCGTAAAACAAGATTGTCACCCCAGTTGATAAAATAGATAGCAGTTACTCCAAACATGACCCATTTCGTGAAGTTGAACACATCTTTGAAATGTTTCCGGTCGAAGCCAAAAGGAACCAGAAGATTAAAATTGATGGTCCAGATAAGCAGAACAACGGCAACAATCGCTGATATAAAATAAGCAAGAAAGACTGTTTTTAAGTTGAGCGTGTCTGTTAACTGAAAAATAACAACAAGAAATAGAGTTGAAGCTCCAAAAATCAATTCCCCGAGTGAGTTTTTCAGCCTTTGACCTGTGGCCATGAATAGATTGCACAAAAAAGTCTTCAATGCCAGCCCGATAAAAGCCAGCAACACAAAAGTTAACTCTGCCGAAGAAATCTTAGCATAACTGATTATGGCTTTATCAAACACAAAACTCAAAAACAAAAACATGATCACGCTAAAGATAAGAAACACAAGCTGAATGGAGAAAGATTTATTTATCTTGCCGGTTTGAATCCTCTCCTGATTGGCAAAGACTATAAAAGGTCTCTGTGAGGAGCCAATCAGCAGCGTTGAAAAAAAGAACACCACCATCTTAGCCAGAGAATAGCTGCCGAATAAATCAGGCTCGAAGAATTTTGCCACAACTAATGGGGCAATCATCCCCAGGCCCAGGCCTAGTCCTTTCAGAAAGCCAAACTGCAGAAAGGTTTTGCCTACTCTCAGCTCTTCTTTGATTATTTCCAGCATATAAACGCTAAGACCAAACCCCCTAAGCTAAGGTGAAGTTTTCGCACATATCTCCGACCATGCCGCTGACTTTACTCTTCACAATCTGGGTCAGCTCATATTCACTCCGGCCGTGTATTGTCACTTCCTCCAGTACCTCTGCTATCATTTCTGCAGCCATATCCATTTGTCGTGTCCCCATGCCCCGTCGAGTAACTACAGGCGTACCCAGCCGTATTCCGCTTGCAGGAGCATCCGCGTCTTCGTATCCCAGCCGGTAAGCATCTACGACTATTCCGCAATCTTCCAACAGCCTTTGAACAAGAATTCCGTTTAATCCAGCCCTGAAACCACAAACGTCAACAAGAATCATATGGGTATCAGTCCCCCGCCCCAATACGTCGAAACCGCGTCCAAGCAACCCTTCAGCCAGTCGCCCGGCGTTTTCCACAACCCTGGCCTGCCTTGCCTTGTACTGACTCGACATGGCCTCGTTAAAAAATACCGCTTTGGCTGCGATGTTATTAAAGTATGGTGTCCCCTGAACTCCCGGAAATGTCGCTTGCTCTATCGCTTCAGCTAATGGCAAATTCTCACCAACATGAGTTTGATAATCCTTGCCCGACAATATAAGCCCACCCCGCGGCCCACCTGCTTTATACGTACTCGTTGTAGTGACATGGGCAAAATCAATAGGCGATGGATGTACCCCACCTATCACCAGAGCCGCTATATGCGAAATGTCCGCCAAAAGATATGCACCGACCTCATCGGCGATAGCCCTGAAACGTTCGAAATCTATCATCCTTGGGTACGCACTTGCCCCGCACAATATTAATTTAGGTCTGATGGCAATGGCTTTTTCTCTTATCTTATCATAATCGAACACAAAACCATCCTGCTCGACGCCGTATGTTTCGATTCTGAAAACACTGTCGGCAACAGAACCGTTCGCTCCGTGAGACGGATGTCCCCCATATTGACAATCAAGACTTAGAATCGTATCGCCTTTGTTGAGCAGTGCCTGAAACACTATCTGATTTGCGGTACTGCCGGAATGAGGCTGAACATTTGCGTACTTTGCACCGAAAATATTTTTAGCCCGCTCTATTGCAAGAGCTTCAACTTCATCAACTACTTCGCAACCACCATGGAACCTTGCTCCGGTAAATCCCTCGGCCGTTTTATTTTGCAGAACCGAGCCTAAAACAGCCAGCACCGCCCGGCTGCATTGGTTCTCCGCCGCCAGTAATTGCAGACAATTCCTCTGTCGCTCGTATTCTTCGTACAACAGCTCGTAGATTTGACTGTCTGTCTGCTTTAATATTTCGAGCAATCCGCTGTGATAACCCTCGCAGCCGCTAAGCCTCTCATGCTCCCGAGCGATTAATTCATAGACCTTCTTGCTCGATTTTTGACGGTCCGTCTGCCTTCTGTATCTGTCCAGCAACATCCTTGTTCCTTCTTCTGGCGCTCTAGAAAAACAGCCCTCTGAAAATCCTCAATATATCATTGAATGTCACATATATAAACAAAGCAGCTATTAAAGTCCAGCCGGCATATATCACCGCCGCCTGTATCTTAAAGTTCAGCGCCGAGCCTTTGAGCTTTTCAATCAGCAAAAACACAACATGTCCGCCATCCAGCGGCGGTAGCGGCAAAAAGTTGAATACCGCGATACATGCGCTCATCAAACCTATTAGATACACATGATATATCGGAGGCTGAGTATCAGCCACCTGATAGCTAAGATATAGGATCCCAAGCGGCCCCATCAGCTCTTTGGCTGAAACATCACGATGTATGAGACTGCTCAGCGTCGCATACGTCTGAGCAATAAACATGCCCGTCTTACGGAATCCTATTACCACCGCCTCGACGGGCCCGTCCGCCCTGTAGAGTTTTTCTAGCGGGGCAAACGGAATAAATTCTCCCGGCATCGGCCTAGTTGTAATTAAGCCCTCCGGGTCATCACCTCTAAAAACAACATTCTTTGACTTGCCTTCGCCGAATCTGTACTCGATTTTAACATCGCCGGAGCTTTTTTGCCTTATTAATTCAATTATTTGAAAGAAATTCTCCACAGCCTCGCCGTTTACCTTAGTAATTGTAGCTCCTCGCGGTATAACTAACCCCTCGGCTTCACCTTCAAAAGGAATTGTCTTGGCCACAACTGGGTGCTCAGCATCAAGCATAACCCTAACACCAATTACCACTCTCTCGTCCTGAAGACGCGGCCGAACATTTATATCCATCATCTGTTCTATGCCGTTCGCATCGGCTCGCAATACAGTAATAGCCAAATCCTTACCTTCATGAGCTGTCACCACTTCACGCAACTCATAATAAGTCGGATTATCCACACCGCCGGCACTTAGAATCACGTCACCCTCTTTTAATGCAGGCCCCGCCCGTGACTCACTTTCAGCACCGACCATTCTATCAAATAGTGCAACAATACGTTCCGGCAAACAAACTCGTGGCTTAGAAACCGATTCGATGCGAAGCCGCGGCACCATCGAACAGACATGATGAAGTTCGCTTTCGGTTTCGATTTCGTAGCTGTCTGAAAAACTTAGCCTAACCGGAATTTCTGATTCAACCAGCTCAGCCTCTTCTCCTTCGGCTTTTCTTTCAACCAGAAGTGAGAGTTGTGGCTTAAAACTCTCGGCCGCTATTTCCTCCAATTGCCAGAGATGTTGGACATCCTGGCCATTAACGCTTATCACCCTGTCGCCTGGCTGCAATCCAGTTTGCGCTCGTAGTCTTTTGGCATCATTAATCGTAAGTTCCGCTATCTTAAGGCTGAATGGCTGCTCTATACCAAAAACCTTCATGCCGGAGCCGGGCACCCGCTCAGCTACAAGAGAAAGCTGCTCTATAGAACCACTTCTTCGCCTGACTTTCAGCTTTATTGCCTCATTTTCCCCGCTAAGAGCTGCGGCAATTCCGATATTGCTGAAATCCAGGTTTTTATTTTTACCATCAACCTCGATTATCTCATCGCCGGCCTCAAGATTTGCCAATGCCGCCGGTGAACCCGGTATCACATCACCGACCTGAGCCGGCGGAAGCTCTATACCCACCAGAAACGCCGCCATAAAAAGAATCACCGCACTAAGCGCGTTAAACACCACGCCCGCCGCAATCACCACCATTCGGGAGCTTACCGGCTTATTCGCGTAAGACCGCGGGTCATTGGTAGCCTTAACTTCTCCGATGTCTTCCTGACCGAGCATCTTTACATATCCGCCGAACGGAATAAGCCCGATTCGATACTCCGTCTCACCAGCTTTGCACTTACCCCCCACAGTAAAACTGCATGCCTGGGAAGGCTCGACTCCCTCTTCTGTCGTCCGAGGTAAAATCCGAATTCGAAATCCATTTTCTGTTCTCAGAATACCTAATAGTGTCGGCGGAAAACCTATCGAAAACCCTTCAACCTTGATTCCCAAAAGTTTGGCTGCTATAAAATGGCCGAACTCATGCACTATTATCATCGCGCCAAAGCCAAGCAGCACCTTGAACCATGTCGTGAAAGCGCCGATATTCCTAGCGACCAGATACAAAGCCAGCGCAACAACCAATATCCAGAAAACTATCCGTTCTTTCCTTAGGACACTTTTTGCTTCAGACACTCGTTGACCTCTTTTCTTGCCCAGCTGTCAGCTTCGAGCAATTCTTCCAGTTCCGCCCCCGTTTTAACTTCATGCCTGTCCAGGCAATATTCTATCAGCTCAACAATCTTACCGAAACGAATCTGTCCTGCCAGAAAACGCTCCACCGCTGCTTCATTCGCCGCGTTAAACACCGCCGCTGCTGTGCCGCCCGCCTTAGCAACTTCAAAGCCCAACTGAAGCGACTGAAACTTTTTCATATCAGGCTTTTCAAATGTCAGCTTACCTAATTCATCCAGTCGTAAATGCTCGGCAATTCCCGCAATTCGCTTCGGATACGTCAACGCATACTGTATCGGCAG
>JASFHM010000109.1:0-5304 GCA_050123215.1 Phycisphaerales bacterium
GTATGATGAAAATGTAATAAAAAGCATATGTTCATTGCCACTAAAAAAAATTGGCGATGGAAAAGTATTCCTATATCGTTATTTTTTTCATCCAAAAGAGCCAGACATTACGGTTTGGTTTCTGGTGTTTTTTGAAAAAGTACTAATAACAGCTACTACTGAAATATTTGACAGGGACAAACTAAAGAAAGGTACATTGTAGCTTACTAAAAATAATCTTCGTCCCCGAACCAACCACATCCTTACTGCTCGGCCTCAGTGCGATAATTTCAATAATTCGTAAAAATAATCCGTGCAAACTTGTGCCCGCGAAGGCGGGTATCCGTGTTAATCCGCGCAATCCGTGGTTTCCATTAGTCTTTAGTGAATAGTTATGGTCTGCGTTTTCTGCGAAATCAGCGTCTAAAAAAACATTTACCGCGAAGCTCACGAAGTTTACCCGCCATATCTCTAGCGGGCTGCACGAAGAAATTCTAAAAAACCTTCGTGGTTCTCAGCACTCTTCGTGGTAAATATATCCTGTTATCATGTCTAAGATGACAGTGTAAATCTGTGTCAATCCGCGTCTAATTTTTCAGTTACTGTCCGCGTTTCAGTCAGTGTCCTTCCGTGTAAAAATCAAAGATTTTCCTTGATTTTTGTTCAAAATATGGTATAATACCCCTAATGTTATATAATTTGTTAACCTAGGCAACCCCAAAATGACCAGTTATTCTAAAACTGTTAACTTGAATTACTCAGCGGTCTCTGCGTTCTCAGCGGTGAAATCTTTTAGTGTTAATTTGTGTTCATTCGTGGTTAATTTTTCACGCGATACGCAGTACGCAAAATGCAGAACGAGCAAAAATCCGTGGAAATCCGTGCTAATCCGCGGTTGCTTATTTGAAAAAACAAAGCCAATTTTCGCTTGTTTCGGCTCAAAAACAGAGATTCCAATAAAAAACAAAGCCAAAACAAACCCAATTTTATCTCGGCGAAGCCCGATTTATCGGGAGAAGACGGATTTGTTTTTTTCCAGTCCTCTGTCCTCCGTTGGTTCAGTGGTTGCAATTATCATGTTTGTCTTGTTATCCTGTCAAAAAACAGTGTTAATCTGTGTAAATCCGTGTCTAAGAAAAACACCGTGGCTATAGTTAAAATATGGTCGTAAACGAAATATTTTATTCTCTGCAGGGTGAGGGTTTCCTCGCCGGTGTGCCCAGTGTTTTTATCAGATTGGCCGGCTGTCCCTTGCGATGTATATGGTGTGATACCAAATACGCCTGGGATGAAGAAGGGCGGGAATTTAGCATTGAGCAGATTATAGAAGAAACACGAAAATGGCAATGCAAAAATATCGTGATAACCGGCGGTGAGCCATTTGTCCAATCGGGCTTGTCGGGCTTGGTCCAAAAATTGAAATCTCCCGTCAATCACATAACAATTGAAACAGCCGGTATAGATTTTCTACCTGACTTAGCCTGTGATTTGATGAGTATCAGCCCCAAGACATCAAATGCCGGTACTGAACAAATAGATATAAAAGTCCTGCAGCAGTTTATTAACGCTTATGATTACCAGCTGAAATTTGTTATAGATGAGGAATCTGATATTGATGAAGTAAAAACTACGCTGGCTAAATTACCAGGTGTTAATCGAGACAAGGTGATGCTGATGCCGCAGGCCGCTACACGAGGGCAGTATATAGAAAAGGCTCCGGTGGTAGCTGAGCTTTGCATAAAGAATGGTTTTGCATTTTCACCGAGGCTGCAAGTTATGCTTTGGAACAATAAGCCGGGGCGGTAGCTCGGATTGAAGATTGACAAATACCGGCTGATAATAAATAATCCTTAATCTTTGATTAAGTGCTTGCCCAGGTGGCGGAATAGGCAGACGCGCTAGCTTGAGGGGCTAGTGGGCTTAGGCTCGTGCTGGTTCGACTCCAGTCCTGGGCATTGGTTATTTATGCGAATTTACTTGTTTTTGACTTCCAGCACCACGCTACCCTGTCGGCCTCCGGGTAAATCCTTCAGTTCCTTACGGACATATTCGGTGATACCGAAGACCTCGGTTTTGCCATTAGTGGTGTTGGTAATCGCAAGGTACGCAGTTCCGTCTGTAGCTACGCCGCTAAACGCCGGCTGATAAATACCGGCACCGCTTTTGATAGCCAGCTCGCCGGAGAGTCGGAGTTGTTCATATGCGGCTCCTGATACTAATACTACCGATATTCCCAGAACCAGACCAGCCATGAATATTAGAGTTCTGTTCTTCATCTGTTGTTGTCCTTAACAAAATAAGGTATTTAAATGCGTTGATATTATTACGTGTTTGTGTGTGTATTTGTTTTAAACCAGGCCCAACCGTTCGGCTTCTTCATATAATCCATACTGCTTCATTTTTTTGAATAGCGTTGTACGGTTTATATCAAGCATCTTGGCTGTTTCCTGTCGGTTCCAGCTATTGGCCTCGAGAGCCTTTCTGATTATCGCTTTTTCCGGCTCAGCCAAGGCCTGTTTTAACGGCATGGGGAGGAATTCTCTCGTCAGTTGATTTTCTTCCTGAATTATGACTGCGGGTAAATCTTCCGGCGTGATATACTTGCCTTTGCTTAACAGCACCGCGCGTTCCATAACATTCTCGAGCTCTCGCACATTACCCGGCCAGCTATAACGTTCAAGAGCCTCAAGTGCTTCATCTGTTATACCAAGTCGTTGCTTGTTGTGTTGCAGACAGTAAAGTCTTAAAAAGTGATTTGCCAGCAGAGGGACATCGCCAACCCGCTCTGCAAGCGGCGGAAGATTGATAGTTACAACGTTTATTCGATAATAGAGGTCTTCTCTGAACCTGCCTTGCTTTACTTCTTCTTTGAGGTCGCGGTTCGTTGCCAGAAGAACTCTCGTATCGACGGTTTTGGTTTTGTTGCTGCCAACCGGTTCGAATTGTCTTTCCTGCAAGACCCTCAACAGCTTGACCTGCAAAGCTGCCGAAGCATTCGATATCTCATCAAGGAATATCGTACCACTGTGAGCCGCCAGAAATTTGCCGTCCTTGTTGCTAATCGCGCCGGTGAATGAGCCTTTGGTGTGCCCGAACAGTTCGCTTTCCAAAAGTGTCTCAGGCATTGCACCGCAACTTACTTCGACAAAAGGTTTTTTTTGTCGGCTGGAGCGATGATGAATTGCCCGCGCGAGCATACTTTTTCCGGTTCCGGAAGGGCCGGTCATAAGTACGGTAGTGCGGGTATCAGCGACGGCCTCGACAAGGTCGAAAATCTTGGCCATTTTGTAATCATGACTTATAATGCTTTCAAGGCTGTAGCGTTGTTCAAGCTGAAGTCTGAGCGCTTCATTCTCGCTCATCAGTGACTGCTGGTTCATAGCTCGCTCTACAGCCAATCTAAGCTCGTCATCAACGATAGGTTTTGTAAGGTAATCGTACGCACCCTGTTTGATTGACTTGACTGCGCTTTCAATAGTTCCATAAGCTGTTATGACGATAACAACCGTCTGGGGATAATTTTTCCTGATATCCTGCAATAATTCAAATCCATCGCCGTCGGGGAGGCTTACATCCGTGATAACAAGGGCATAGGCGTTCTTTTGCAGTTCGGCAAGAGCGGCTTTTAAAGATTCCGCCCCGGTGGTTGTGAAACCCTCAAGTGAAAGAAATTCACACAGGCTTTCCAGTATTATTCTGTCATCATCTACAATGAGAATACTTTTATCTGTCACTGTTATTTCCTCAAATGGCTTTGATTTTTTCAGTGGGTAGATGGACCGTAAACGTACTGCCTCTGTCGGGTTCGTTCTGGGCGGTGATGTGTCCACCGTATTTGGTTACGATATCTTTGCAGATGGCTAATCCCAAGCCGGTTCCTTTGCCGTCCTTAGTGGTAAAAAAAGGCTCAAAAATAGCTTCAGTGTCTTTGGGGTCGAAGCCATGACCGGTATCCGTGAACTTCACGACAATATTTCCATTGGAATCGAGTTGTGTAGAGACTTTTAGTTCGCCGCCGTTGGGCATGGAATCGAAAGCATTTTTGGTGAGGTTGCAGAAGACCTGGAATAAATTAGCTGTTTTGACCTTAGGCACATCGTCGGCAAATCGGCGGTTTATTTGGATCTCAGGTATCTGGGGTCTTGCCGATATTATTCTTATCGCGTCGTCCACTATCTGGTTTACCGGTACGTATTCTTCCGGCAGGGCGTAATGACTGCGAGAGAATTCGAGCATCTCACTTACGATGGCGGTCATCCGCAGGAGCCCGTCCCGACAATTGTTTAGATATTCCGGCAGTTTTTCTGTGCTGCCTTGTTCAATGCTGCGTAACGAAAGGTTTATATACCGCAAAATGCCGTCGAGAGGATTATTGAGCTCGTGAGCTATTTTAGCAGTGAATTTTCCCAGCGATGCCAGTCTTTCAAGCTCAGCCTCTTTGTAACCGTTGGCATTTTCGATATTTGACTGTGACATAGATGCTTCCTTGTCGGAGGGCATAGTGCAGATATTAGGCTAAAATTGAGGATTGTCAAGCATGTTGTTGAAAAAAAACAACATGCTATTATCTCAGCGGTTAACCTTATAAAAAGCGGATTGCCTTTTTAACTTATTTTTTAAAAAGCATTTATGGCTATTAGTAATTTTGATGTTTCTACGCTGTTGTATTTACTCAACGCCTGTTGCAGGTTATCCTGAGTTTATCAAGTTGTAATTAATCATCATTTCTCTGCAAACCTTTTCTGCAAAACCACTTGTACCAGTTAATATAGGGGGTTTCGAATTGCTGGTTTAGGCATGGTCTTTGCTGAACATGTACATGAATGTTGTGCTTATCACCGGTTTTTCGGAGGCGTCTGTTGGAGAAGAGGAGGCACAGAAGGCTGGCCGTCGAGTTTGATTTGTGCTGCCGTAAGGTAGGCAATGGTAATGTCCGGACCCACCGCGGCAGGGCGATAAATGCCAGCCCAGGAGGGTTGTACTTTAGCACGAGTAGCGATGGTTTTAAGCCGAACACAATGCTTGAGGTCGAGTTGACTATACCCCCCAAGTCAGGCCAACTCGAAAAGCTTGGCAGAATTTCGGCGCTGGGTAAAGTGGTGCGAACCGAGCAACTCAGCAGCAACGCAGAGCCAATTAATTCATCTGAAGATTGCTATGGTGTAGCGCTGGAGTTTTGCCGTACGCCGAGACTTGCGATTTAGCTGTCAGTCATCAGGCCAGGTTCCCTGAAAAACTTCTACAGCGGGGCCGGTCATATATACGCAGTTGTCTTTACTGGAAAAGCTAATTTCCAAAGTTCCGCCTGGTAGTTGCACGCGGTAG
>JASFHM010000110.1:0-5296 GCA_050123215.1 Phycisphaerales bacterium
TGGGGGCTGCTGGACAGCTTGAGAGCACAGGGAGCAAAGTTGCTGGCTAAGCATCTTGAAGACTGGGAAAAATCATTACTTGCTAATGGCTGCACTGCTCAATATGCCAAACTCAAACATAAACGAGTGAGCCGGATATTTCGGAATTGCAGTTTTAAGACTTGGACAGATATCTCAGCAAGCAGGTTACAGCATGAGATTTCGATAATGAAGAAAGAGGTTTATCGCAAAAACAGAAAGGGAAATCTTAAGGCTTCAGAATCCGAACCTGTGACACTGAAAACGAAAAATTATTATCTTCAGGCCGCTAAACAATTTTGCCGGTGGGCAGTCTTAGATGGACGCTTTATTGACAGCCCACTGAAGCACTTGAAACCAACAAAAACCGAAGGCAAGAAACGAGCGGCATTTGAGCCCGATGAATTAAGGCAACTATTAGATTACACAGAAGTCGCCCCTGATCGTTTTGGAATGACTGGACATGAAAGAGCTATCCTTTACCGTTTTGCAGCAGAAAGTGGCCTTCGAGCTTCAGAGCTGCGAGCTTTAACAGCATCATCGTTTGATTTCGATAGACAGACTGTAAACCTTGCAGGAAAACATACTAAAAACCGACAGGATGCTACCCTACCGCTTCGGTCCGATACTGCTCTCGTACTCAAAGAACTTTTCAATGGTAAGCTACCGGAGGCTAAGGCTTTCAGGCTGCCGAGCAAATACAGCATGGCCAAAATGCTGAGAAGTGACCTTGAAGTTGCTCACATAGTTATAGAGCCACAACGCGGAAAAGTTGACTTTCACAGCTTAAGACACACTACAGGCTCCCTATTAGCTGCAAGCGGTGCACACCCAAAAGTCGCTCAGTCGATAATGAGGCATAGCGACATCAACCTCACAATGTCACGTTATACCCATACGTTAACTGGACAGGAAGCCAACGCGATACAGAACTTGCCTGATCTGTCATTGCCGAGCAGAAAATCACAAGAAGCAAGAGCTACTGGCACGGACAATGCAACGCGGGATGGAAAAACCTACTCCGCCATTTACTCCGCCAAATCTCTGCCAAAACATTGCAGTAATTTGCAACATATTGCAAAAAGCGAAGAAAACAGAAACCGCATAAAATCTGCGATTAGTGACCAAAAAGATAATTTTTCGGCTGAGAAAAGCAATGAGAGTGCTGGGACTCGAACCCAGGACCTACGGCTTAAAAGGCCGTTGCTCTACCGGCTGAGCTACACTCCCGGTATTACCTAAAGAAGTGGAATTTAACAACTTCCTGTACTCAATGTCAAACTTTTTCGAGCATAAATTAAAGTGATAATTGCCCATCCCACCATTAAAGCATCAGTTTCACGGAACAACAAAAGAAACTACTTGACTGTTTCAACAACACCCATCATCATATTTAGTACACCGAGGGATGGAATAAGCAGACAGGTCTATAGAGACTTTGTTGCAGGTACTGAGAGTAATTTTCTTAAATTGCGCGGTTAACCTGTCATGGGTAAATCAAAACGGCAAAAAGCTACGAGAGTAAATACAAAAAATAAAGACGGTCCTCCTGCCTCCAACATTCCCGATGTAAGTATAGGATTAAAACAAGCCGAGGCCTTCTATCACACCCTGTTCGATAACGCTAAAGACGCAATATTCCTGATGGATTCCGATATATTTATCGACTGCAATAAGAGAACATTAGAAATATTCGGCTGTACCAGAGAGCAGATAATAGGTAAAAGGCCTTACGAACCTTTCTCGCCTGAACTCCAGCCGGACGGCCGAAATTCCAAAGAAAAGGCCCTCGAAAAAATCAACCTGGCCATAAAAGGCCAGTCGCAGTTTTTTGAATGGACTCACAAAAAACTGAGCGGAGCCACTTTTGAAGCTGAAATCTCGCTGAACCCTGTTAAGCTGGACGGTAAGACCTACCTGCAGGCTATTGTACGAAATATCACTCAGCGCAAACGATTAGAAAAAACGTTGCGTGCAAGCGAGGAACGGTCCAGAAGCATGGTCCAAAATATACCTGGTGTGGTATATCGCTGCAGAAATGACTATGAACGAACAATATTATTTATCAGTGATTCAATCGAGGATATCACGGGATACCCATCTTCAGATTTCATAGAAAGCCGTGTCAGAACTATCGAAAGTATCATACATCCGAACGACCACCAAACTGTATGGGAAAATATACACCTTTGCGTCCTCAAAAATGAGCCATTTGAAATTGAATACCGCATTACCGATGCCGGTGGTAACATTCACTGGATTTATGAAAGAGGCCGCGGTGTTGCAGATAAGGAAGGTATAGTTGAATATATTGACGGGGTGCTGCTTGATATCACCCAGCGCAAGCTTACTGAGGAAGGCCTGCAGGAAAGTGAAGAGCGATTCCGAATAGCAATGGAAAATATGCCCTATGCCGTATTTGCCCACGACATGGATGGCCGTATCAAAATGGTAAATAAAGCATCATGTGAATACACCGGTTATACAAGAGATGAGTTGCTTGGCATAACCGTCGCGGATATCGACCCTGGAAGCGTAACTCGAGAGGACAGAGAAAAAATCTGGACGAAACTCAAGCGGGGTGGTTTTGTGCAAATAGAAGCAGTTCACAAACGTAAAGATTTGTCAGAATATCCCGCTGAAATAACCATCTCAGCCATGGCTCTTCAGGGTGAACCGCTATTATTCGCGATTGTACAGGACATAACCGAACGAAAGAAGGCTGAACAGGCTTTACGAGAAAGTGAAGAAACAGCTCAAGCACTCTTAAACGCCTCGACCGATACAGCTATGCTGGTGGATACGGAAGGAAAAGTTCTGGCTGTCAATTTAGAAGCCTGTCAAAGGCTTGGCAAGGCTCCGGAGGACCTTATGGGGATGGGGATCTATAACTATTTGCCCACCGATGTCGCCGACTTCAGGAAATCTAAAGGGGAAGAAGTACTTCGTACCGGCAAAGCCGTCCGCTTCCAGGATGAGCGCGAGGGCAGGTACCTTGATATCAATATCTATCCCGTCTTTGATTCTAAAGGTAAAATTAAATCACTGGCCATTTTTGCCAGGGATATTACCGAGCAAAAGAAAGCAGAAGATGAGATTGCTCGACGTCAGGAACAACTGAAATCCCTGGCATCAGAATTAGCACTTGCTGAAGAGCAGGAAAGACACCGCATCGCAGTAGGAATTCACGACGATATAGGTTCCAAACTAACTCTGGCAAAACTTGAACTTCAAACGCTGATGCAATCGGTATCAGATAGCACAATATATGAATCGCTGAAGAAACAGCTTGGTACTATAGACCAGATAATCGACAGCGCTCGCTCATTAACTTTCGAACTTAGCGACCCTGTCTTGTATGAAATTGGACTTGAGGCTGCGGTACAGTCATGGCTAAGAAAAAATATAGACCAAACCAGTGGCCTCGACTGGGAATTTACAACCAACGGTACCAAGCTGATACTCGACGGCAGAACTAAAATAACGTTGTTTAAGGGAATTAAGGAAGTTGTAACTAATGCTGTAAAGTACGCACAAGCAAGTAAACTCATGATTCACATTGAAAGCCATGAAGGACAGATTTGCGTAACAATTGAAGACAATGGCATTGGATTTGATACATCCGGCTTAGCAACAACAACTTTAGACAAAGGCAGCTTCGGACTGTTTTATCTTAAAGAGAGACTAAACTATCTCGGCGGTGAACTGGAGATTAAATCCGAACCGAATAAGGGAACCTGCGTCATAATGACAATGCCAAGCAAAACCAAAGCAAACTCAACAAATAAATAATCATTTCAGCCAAGTTCTGGCCGGCTCACCTCAAAATACTCACTTTCAATGTTGACAATACGGCTTCACACGAATAGTATTCGGCCTTTGCCGTATTTTGGAGAATTATGAATGACTGACGCAACATTGGTAACCGGCGACGGAATCGGGCCGGAAATCGCAGAGGCTGCACGCAGATGCATCGATGCCACAGGGGCCGAAATCAACTGGGAAATAGCCGAGGCCGGCTCAGATGTAATGGAAAGAGAGGGAACTCCGCTGCCTGAGGCTACGGTCGAATCTATCAAGAAAAACGGCGTGGCATTGAAAGCTCCTATCACTACGCCGGTAGGGACGGGCTTTAGAAGCATAAACGTGCACCTGAGACAAAGCCTCGATTTATACGCATGCCTACGACCTTGTAAAAGCTACGAGGGCGTACGCAGCAGATATACCGACATTGACCTGATAGTCGTCCGCGAGAACACAGAGGATTGCTACGCCGGCATCGAGTTTGAGAAAGGCAAAGATGATACCTCGGAAATTATCAACTGGATAAACAGTAAACAAGAAAAGAAGATTCGCGAGGATTCCGGTATTACGATAAAACCAATCTCCGTTTACGCAACTGAACGAATTGTGCGTTTTGCTTTCGATTATGCCCGCAAGTTAGGGCGCAAGAAAGTGACCAGTGTTCACAAAGCCAATATTATGAAATACTCGGACGGTTTGTGGCTGGAGACAAGCCGTCAGGTAGCGAAGGAATACTCCGACATCGAATTCGAAGACCGCATTGTTGATAACATGTGCATGCAGCTTATACAAAAGCCGGAATTGTACGACGTTATTGTGTTGCCGAATCTTTACGGTGACATATTGAGTGACTTATGTGCCGGGCTGGTCGGTGGGCTTGGTGTTGCACCCGGCGCCAACATCGGCGATAAGGGTGCTATCTTCGAAGCAACACACGGCAGCGCCCCTAAATACAAAGGACAAAACAAGGTCAATCCAACGGCGCTGATACTTAGCGGTGTCCTTATGCTGCGGCATCTCGGAATGATGACCGAGGCCGACAAGCTGGAAAATGCCGTTGCAGCGGTAATAGCCGAGGGTAAGAATGTGACCTACGATATGAAACCGGACCGCAACGACCCGACAGCCGTGGGCACAAGCGAAATGGCTGACGCCATAATCGAGAAAATTAAAGGTTAAATCAAAGAGGTCTGTGTTGAACAAAGAAGCTTTGCACAGACTAATGTCCGGACAGAGCCAAAATCCGTGGATTTTTCTACTGCGGATGTTTCTGCTAATCCCGTCGTTTTTCTATTTTCTGCTAATAAAGCTGCGTAACTTTCTATACTCAGCCGGATGGTTGAAAACACATCAGGTAAACGCAGTGGTAATCAGCGTCGGAAATATCACAACTGGTGGGACCGGCAAAACACCTCTAGTAGCGCATCTTGTAAAATATTAAGCCAGTAAATAAAAACCCGCCATTATTACTCGT
>JASFHM010000111.1:0-5288 GCA_050123215.1 Phycisphaerales bacterium
ACTAAGTCAACGATTTGATATCGTGTGAAAACAAAACCGGGCCGCTTGGCTAAAGTGTATAATATCTTAAACTCCGTATAAGTCAATTCCACCCGCTTGCCTTTTACCAGCACTTCGTGTCGTGATGGGTCAATACTAATCTCGCGGATATTTACAGGAGTGTCATCACGTTGCTGGATTGTCAAACGATGCAGAATCCTTCGAACTCTCGCGATAAGCACCTTAGGACTAAACGGCTTGGTTATATAGTCGTCAGCTCCAACCTCCAGCCCCACTACCACATCTGATTCTTCGCCTTTGGCGGTCAGCATAACTACAGGAATGTTTTCGGTTTTCGGGTTCGACTTAAGCTGCTTACATACCTCAAGTCCGTCTATCCCGGGCAGCATCAAATCAAGTACGACAAGATTCGGCAAAGCAGACGTCACTTTTTTGACTGCCTCTTCACCTGTTACAGCAGTTATTACGCGATAGCCGTTCTTTTCCAGGTTATATTTAACTAACTCAAGAACATCCGCCTCATCATCTACTACGAGGACAACTTTAGATTTTACGGCCATAAATTCAGCCCCTATAGAAACTCTGGACTATACTGGAGCATGTATTTTAAGGTATTGTTAGGAAATTGTTAGAATTTTGTTAGTTTTAGGCCGAAAGAACTCAAACCCTTAATCTCAAGACCAACAGCTCGACACTCGCACCATAAGCCAAGTGTTAACAATAGCTTATAAACCCATTTTCGGCTGGAAACGAGAACTACAAATGGGTCACAAATAAAGCGGAAATGATTAAGCTCCTACGCCCCTACAGGCAAGCAATTTTAAGGAAGCCGGGCTCCGGTCTTGTAGAACCGATTTTGGCGCAGTTCCCATTTTTATAGAACCCGGCCCCAAAATACTCGATTAAACTTGGTCAGCCCCTTTTCAGGGTGATGATTGGTCTTCGGCGGAAACAATTCCATTCGCTTGTGCTTCGTTCTCAGCTTTGAACTTCCTGCCGTATTCGCAGATTCCGGTGATTACGTCACAGGCTTCTTTATTAGCTTCAATATTAGTAAACTGTACACCAATGCGCACGTTATTCTGATAATGGACACTTTCAATGCTTCTCACCTGCGCGGCAACCTCAGTGGTAAGGCCTTTAATAGTGGTTCTAATTTGCATACCAATGTGTTGTCCCTGTTTAAAGTGTTTTGCGCAGTAAGACGGCAACGTAATCTGCGCACCTTCACGTGATATATCCACCAACAACCCTGTCCAAGACAACTCCGGCAGATTCTCAGGTATTTGCTCTGCCGTCGTAGAATTTAACAGCGTAGCGGTTGCATGCATAAAACTGTAAACAGACCATCTGGTATTTTTTCTTCGATCAGATAGTTTATAATCCCGATGCGGCTCTTTCATAGTTAATTCCCTTTATCAGTTCAATGGCATCTAGCTGATGTAAATAAAAGTTTTGTACGACCAAAGAGAAGCCATACATGCCAAGCATATTAAAGCACCATTATAAAGGCCCTCCTTCCCAAGGTGGTTTCTATTAAACTTCCCACATCCATATATAAAAACCACCTTTCAGGCATCGGGCCCCACATGAGCAGGGCCCAGCCTCGAAGGAGGGTAACGAAGAAAAACATTGCTTTTAACCCTGATTTTCGTTGGGTTTGCTATTCTCTTTTCCGTTTTTTGTCTGTTGGGTCTCCTTGTAGTTTTCTTCCTGTATTTTGTTGTAATCACGAGCCCGAAATTCAGCCCTGATAAGATGTTCAGCCAGCTTTTTAATGCTATCGTCCTTAGAATTCATTCTGTCTGTGGGCCTCCTTGTAGTTTTCTTCCTGTATTCTGTTGTAATCACGAACTCGAAGCTCAGCCCTGATAAGATGCTCAGCCAGCTTTATTAACGTCATCATTCTTAGAACTCATCTAGCCCCTTGGGAGAGCAAATCGGAATGCTCTTCCCTATAACTGAGATACTCGTTTTGCTTAACCATACCACTTGCTATTTTACGAATTTTTTGTTGAAGAACTTTTGGTGCGAGCACTTTGACCTTATCGCCGTAGCTTACAATCCACCAAGTAATCTCATTAAGACCATCGACACGAAACTCAAGAATTACAGAGCCATCTTCCTGCATTGAGGTATATTGGCTACTGTGCCATTGAATTGCTGCTACTTCGCGTGCCACATCCGGAGAGAATCTCAATTTCACGTTATAAAGCACGCCTTCAGGTAATGCCGACCACGCCCGGCCAATGTATTCAATTGGGTCAAATTCTTCATCATCCAAAAAACATTTACCTGTTGCCTCAAGTTTCTCTATAGTATCTAACTTGATGCACCAGATATTACCACTGCCATCCACTCTGCCAATAACATGCCATGACTTCGTATAGACCAAATGAAGCGGGCTGATATTACAGGTAATTAGTTTATGTTTGATCTTACAATAGTACGAAACACTCAGGATATACCTGTTTTGGATTGCCTTTTGTATCTTGGCGAATTTTTCATCTATGGACTCTGTTGGTTTTGCACGAACAGGCCACACAGAAATGTGCTTGAGTCGTTGGTGGCAATATTTTTTCAGTCGAGGAGAGAAGCTATTCTCGATTTTCAACGCTGCCCGAAGTATATCTTGACTAAAGGGTACATCAAAAAACTCTCTCGCAGTATGAAGGAGTAACAACAGAATAAACGCTTCTTGTTCTGTCAAGTTGGGCGACGGCATGTAAAAAGTGTCACTGACTCTGTAGCGTCCTGTGGAATGGTCGAAAAAGCAAGGTATTCCCGCCTCCTGCAACGCCCGGACATCCCGAAAAAATGTACGTCGGCTTACGTTCAAACCTTCGACAAGAGCCTCGGGCTTGTTTTGGCTTCCCGACTGAACCATCGTCAGTAATCGAAGTAGTCTGCTTATTCGTTTAAGGCTCACAATCTACCTAAATTTGCAATATCAACACATCCAATGCGCAAAGCACCCCTTCTTGCAAAACGCCTATATCTGTTAGCGATTCTCAAAAGTCGATTTTTGATTTTTTCTACCGCACCAGAAAGCCAAATGGTCTTCAGTATGATTAAACAGACAGATAAAAGTAAAGATAAGCGCTTATAACAACTAGACTTAAGGCTGTATTTCGATTTATGTCTTGATTAAAGCGGATTTATATTGTAAACTCTTGACCAAGAATTGTTTAGGAGGTGCTTGAAATCTGGTTGACGCATCAGCAACGCTGAACAGATGACAATACGAAGGAGGAGGCGTCATAATGAGGGGCGAGATAAGGCTGCTTGGGTTTTTGTGCGTTTGGATGTGCCTCACTGCACATGGGGAGGTCTCGACAAGAGTATATCTGCGCGATAGCAACGAGCTTCTGATACCTGTAGACGCAAATGAAACTTTACAATATGTGGATTACGGGCAGATTATGGTCGGAACCGAGCTAACTATAATAGTTGACTCCAATGCAGCAGAATCATGGATAGGCAAACTACTTATCGCAGACGATGACATGAACAACGCAACGCTTTTTGCCAGAGGTCCATATAACGAATACTTCGGTGGTTACGCAGAGTCTATCCTTCCTGCCGCAGGTTCACCTTATTTTGCGGGAGTCTATATTACCGATCCTTACTGGCCGGAAGAGGGAAAACATGTGCAAGGCTTCGAGTTTTATACCGATTACCCCCCCGGCGTTAACTCCGGGGATTGGTTCATCATCGACTACAACTCACTGCAAATAGGTGACTGCAATGTTGCTTTTTATTGGTGTGATCCACCATCCACGCCAGACTATGGTCTAATTCATGAATTGTGGTTTTCTCATGTTCCTACACGCGACTTCAATGTGGATGGTCAAGTAGACTTCGAGGATTTTTCCATATTGGCCAGTTATTGGTTTGATAGCAATTGCACTGAACCAAATTCGTGCCAAGGGGCAAATCTGGACAACTATGGTCTTGTTGACATAAATGACTTAGCCTTATTTGCTGATTATTGGCTTGAAAAAACCAAATAATCACTCTCTCTAACGGCGTATTCACCGCTCTAAGATTCAGTTCTGATTGAAGTGGCCTTAGACGCTTTGTTCTGAATTGCTCCAGAATAAATCAAAATTCTGAAGGTTAGAAACGCTTTTTAAATCGGTTATTGGGCTTAATTTCTTCTACAAATACAAAATGGCCATTTGGTGAGATGGTCGATTATTCATACTAACCGCGGTGTAATATAGGAGGTTTAGGAAAATGGAAAGAAAACACTTTTTGATGTCACTATCTTTTTTGGTTATATGCAGTTTTGCATGTCTGGCTGACAGGGCTCTGGAAAGGTCCGAAATATTGCAGCTATTTGAGCAATTAACCGCTCAACCTAAGAAAGCATGGATCGCCGCTGGCAGGATTGAAGCTTCACATGAAAAATACCGTGCCGCCAAAACAACTGATGAGAGTCAAATAAAAGCAAGAATTTTACAGGATGTAGCAGCCTATCAGGCGAATACAAATAAACTGGAAAAAACGGACTCTCTTCAAAAACTACAATTGGATGCAACTCCTTTCAATACACGATATGAGTTATCCAATGAATACACGATGAACTCTATTGAGTCGGTGAGTTATGATGGACAAAGATTTTATTGGGATATCAATATCCAATCCCGGACCGATTCAGTTAAACCGGACAAAATCCTTCAAGGCAATTATATGACGAACCAGTTTAACATGGAACTAAATGCTCACAGAATTTTTGCATGGGATGGTGAGAAATATATTAAATATTCTCCTTTAGCCGAACATGCCTTTGTAGATTCCGCCAACGAGTTACCTCATAACGTGAATGGCCCGCTTACAGCAGGTCTAATCCCCTGGGGTTATGGTTATTATTCTTATAATAGCCTTGCTGCACTACAATCGGAGGCAACGGAAAGAATTGTTGACGGCAATGCACAAATACAACTAACTCTTACCAATAGTGACGGCTCACAAATGTCGCTTGTGTTAGATTCGACAAAAGGATATGCTGTGTTGTCCTGCTCAATAACCGGCCGAAGTAACGCTGTTATCTCGAAGCAGTATTTTGATTATCAAAATACCTCCGGCTATTGGATTCCAATGTCTGTCCTGCTCGAAAAATATGATGTCGAGTCACAAAGGCTACTTGCACGCGATATATGGACAATCAACACTGTCGACACCAATGTTCCCGGTGATGACTCTTTCGAGGTGGATTACCAAGAAGATACGCTTATCGAATATGCCTCGCCTTTCACCAACCAACCGTTGATATATCGCCACTC
>JASFHM010000112.1:0-5236 GCA_050123215.1 Phycisphaerales bacterium
TTCGATGGAGCATTCCATCTTCTTCGCTATCTCCGGCAGATTATTAGCCAGCAAATCGTCCATGTGTTCGGATACCAGTTCCTCCTCGAAGCTCATATCCTTGCCGCTGTTGGCCATCTGAATAAGCAGACACTCCTTCAGATTCCTTGCGCCTACCCCAATCGGTTCGAGTTTCTGCACTAATGGAAGAGCGGCTTTAAGGTCATCGTATGTAAAATCGTTACGGTCTTTGTTATGCAGCTGCTCCAGCCTGACACTGAGATACCCGCGATTATCTATAAAATCTATTATAGACTGCCCTGCCGCCTTGACCGAATCTTCCGCTTCGACAAGCCGCCACTGTTCCGACAAATGCTCATGCAAAGACTTTGGCGCCGCTTCGGTATTCTTCAGTGCTTCGAGTTTGGCATCCGGTGCATCATCATGGCTGGTCCCTCTGAACACGCCAGCCTGGTCCATATAGTCACGATAATCATAATCAAGACTGTCTACGCGCTCGAATGTCTCCAGGGATTTGTCACTTGGCACCGCCGAATCAGGGACTTCTCTAGTTTGAGTCTCCTGCGATTGTCCCGCCTCTGACTCAGCGCTGCTGCCAGGTTCTTCAACTTCAAGAACCGGATTACTGTTTAATTCCTGTTCAATCCGCTCCTGCAGCGCCAGTATAGGCAGCTGGAGAATCTCCATCGACTGAATCATGCGCGGAGCGAGCTTCATCTTTTGCTCCATCCGCATCTGAGCCGACATCTCCAGTCTCATATAACCACCCTGTGATACACTCTAAAACCGGTTGTACCGGTTGTTCTGATAATCACATTTGCCATTATACCACATACTCATCGTTTAATTACCGCCGAATTTGGCGATTTTGCACAATCATCATCTATTGCAGTTCCTGTCTGCCTGTTATAGCATCGGTCAGATTCCTCGCGCTGGCGTATTCAATAGTCGTACCGGTCGCCAGTCCCCTCGCCAAACGTGTTATCTTAGCGTCCATCGGCTTCAGCAATGAGCTTATATAAAGCGCCGTTCCGTCACCTGCCATATTGGGATTGGTCGCCATAACAATTTCTTTAACATTGCCCGAACGCACCCTTTCAACCAACTTATCAATCGTCAAATCTTCCGGCTCCATTCCCTCCAACGGAGCGATATGTCCACCAAGAACATGATAAACCCATTTACATGCGCCCGTCCTTTCCAGACTGATAACATCTTTAGGCTGTTCGACCACGCAGATAAGCCCCTTATCACGTCGCTCATCCGAGCATATCGAACAAAGTTCATCTTCCGCCAGGTTACAGCAGATACTGCATTGTTTAATCTTTGTCTTTACATCGCTGACAGCCTTAGCAAGCTTCATAGCTTCGTCGGTTCCGGTCCTCAAAATATAAAAGGCTATCCTTTCAGCAGATTTGGGGCCGACTCCCGGCAATCGCTCCAGCTCTTCGATTAGCCTATTCAACGTGTCCGTATATGCACTGCTCATAACAGTCTCTCATTACCTAAAATTATTATCCGCCCGTGGCGGATTCAATCCTCGATTCTCACAATCCTGCCGCCAAGCCCCCCCAACACCTTTCGCACAGCAGGGTCGCTCATCAGCTCATTCCTTCTCTTTGCCGAGCCGCTTCTTTTGGGCTCATCACCACTCGCATCCTTTCCTCGTTCAGCCACCTCTAATTTAAGCGTTACAGGTTTAGCCAAGTGCTCACCCAGGACAGATTGAATCTGTTCCACCCTGCCGTTGCTCTGGCAGATATTCTTCGAAGCTGCATCAACCAAAATCGTCAAGTTAGAACCGTCAAATTTTACCGGACTCGCTTTACTGAGCAATCCCGCCGTTGCACCGCCCATCTCAGCCGCGATAACACCTACGACCTTCGACCAGTTAGCTTTGATTGAGCTGATATCGGTTATCGAGGAAAGATTCGCCGTCTCTGCAGGACGGATTTTTACCGGCTTTGAAATTTTGGTGGGTGCGTTACTTACTTTTGCGTTTTTTTTTACCGGCTGACTACCGCTCTTACCCACACCACCCAGCAACTGCTCGACATTAAGAAAATGCTCGCTCATCGCAAGCCGCAGCAGCAGCGCCTCAAGCAGCGCCCTGGCTGTCTCACTGTTTTTTAATCCCCACCGTGTTTTCTCCAGTGCTGTTATATTATAGATAAGCGCCGGCACATCATATTTTTCGGCAAGTTCGGTAACTGCTTCTTTCTGCCCCGCTGTTAGAATGAGCATCTCCGAATCGGCACCCGCCGATTTAGCTACCATAATATCGCGCATAAAATCGACCAGCGCATCGGCTATTTGTACTTCACTCAGGCCGCTGTTAAACAATTCGTTAGCTATTTCTAACGTACCCGCTGCGTCGCTGTCTGCAATCTTTCCGACAAGTCTGACTATACTCTCACTATTCGGACAGCCGAGGAATTGCTCTATTAATTCGAGATTCAACGGCTCAATGCCCGTACTGATAAGCCTGTCCAGAAGGCTCAGTCCGTCCCGCATCGAACCGTTCGCCATCCTTGCCAAAGGTACTACCAAATCATCGTCGTATTTAATCTTCTCGGCCTTGAGTATCTTGCGAAGTTGCTCGGCGATAAGACTAACGCCTATATTGTTAAAATCAAACCGTTGACATCGTGACTGAATCGTAGGAATAACTTTATTCGGCTCGGTAGTAGCAAAGATAAATTTCACATGCTCCGGCGGTTCCTCGAGTATCTTTAGCAGCGCATTAAACGCGCTCGTACTGAGCATATGCACTTCATCTATCACATATATTTTAAACCGCGCCCGTGCAGGACGATATATCGCATTCTCCCTGAGGCGCCTGACCTCATCGACACTGTTATTCGAAGCACCGTCGATTTCGATAACGTCGATGTCTTCGCCGAGATTAACCGCGACACAACTTTCACACTTACAGCAAGGCTTCTCGGTTGGTTCATCACTTTCGAGACAGTTAAGAGACTTCGCCAGTATCCGCGCCATCGTAGTTTTGCCCACACCTCGCGTACCGGTGAAAAGATATGCATGAGCAACTCTTTTGGTGCGTATCGCGTTTTTAAGTGTCTGCGAAATCGCATCCTGTCCGATGACATCATCGAATGTCTGCGAACGATATTTTCTCGCTAATACTGTATAAGCCATAGTTATCTACTATTTACTATTGTCTATTTACTATTTTTCCGCGTTGTTTTGCGAGACGCCACTAAAATAGCCGTAAGCTCCCCACTTTCATCCAGCAGAGGCCGCACTTTTCTCTCCGGTAGAAGTTTTTCATCAACGATAAACTCCAGCCAAAAGTTTGACTCATCTGTTTCTTCTACCACTATACTCAATTTTGCAATAAATCCGGCTCGTGACTGAGCGATACAGGCTGCGCGATAATTAGCCGGTGTCGAAGTTGAACATTTTATTAATTGAGAACGGATGTGTTTGCCTAACGCCGTATCAGGCAACGCCGCAGCGAGCTTGACACACCGGTGGGCAAAAGCCTTTAATCGCCGTGCCAGTTCGCCACGATCCATTCATTTCCCGCCAAAATACTGTAAAAAATAGAAAATTGAAAATATTAAATTAAAAATCAAAAGGTGGCCGGGTTTGCCAGGCACCACCAAGCGACCGCTTATGGCTGCTCGGTTCCCCGCCTGACCAGGTTCACGGGCTCAGTCTGTCTGGGACCCGGCCGTAATAAAACAATCGATTATTTTCTATTGACTATTCGCTCTGCAAATTTGCATAATAATAGAATATTTAACTGCCGTCAATCGATAATGATTCTGATGGTTAACTAAGGAAGGGATTTGAAAATGAAGGTAAGCATTGAAGACACATGCACAAGTTGCGGACTTTGTGTTGATACATGCCCCGACGTCTTCGAAATGGGTGCAGACATGGCCCAAGTCAAGGGCAGCAACGTACCGCCGGAGTTCGAGGACGCAGTTCAGCAAGCCGCTGACGAATGCCCCGTCGAGGCTATTAACATTGAATAATTGATTAACCTGACAGCTCTCGCCCCCTGTCCCGAGCGCGCGTAAGCGCATCGCTTACCAGCGCGCTAAATTTATTTTGCTCGAATATTTTTAATGCTGCTTCGGTTGTCCCTCCCGGACTTGTCACCTTGCGCCTAAGCTCAGCCGGCGATTCATTGCTCTTGTCTGCTTCAACTGCCAGCATCGCTGCACCTTTAGCCGTCTGCAATACTAATTTCTTCGCAACATCCGGCTCTAATTCTAACTGCTGGGCCGCTTTTATCATCTCTTCCATCAGTAAAAAGTAATACGCAGGCCCAGACCCACTGACCGCCGTTACAGCATCTATCAATCCTTCGTCTTCAACAAACACTGCAACACCTACCGACGCAAATATCCTTTCAGCTTTTCTAAGATGCGGCTTGGCCAAATCATTTGCATAAAGCGCGCTTGCCCCTTCGCCAATCAACGCCGGCGTATTAGGCATCACCCGCACCACGGGCATCTGCCCTAATACATCCGTAATATTGTTGGTCTTTATCCCCGCCGCGATTGATATGATAAGAGCTTCGGGGCCCAACTGTCCCTTAATACTCTCCAGCGCCTCTGTCATCTTCTGCGGCTTAACGCTGAGCACGAGTATATCCACAACTCGTGCTACCGACGCGTTATCCGCTTCCGTCCTAACTGCATACTGTTTTTTCAGATACTCCAGCCGCTCAGCCAATACATCGCTGACAACAATATTCTCCGCCGGATAGACCTTCGCCGCTATCATTCCCTTAATAAGGGCTTCGGCCATGTTGCCCCCGCCGATGAATCCAACCGTATCCATGCCTTTCTCCTTGCCAAACAGTCTCTATGTAATATAATCACTCTTCCCGCAAAGGATAGACAAGTATAATTACATTTACGGAGCCATGCAAATGCAAAAGCAGACCGAATTCAGTCAGACTTCGAAAAACAAATACCCTCAGCCGGTTGTCATCGTAATCGCAAAGGATAAAAACGGCAAATTCAATCCCGTCACTATCGGCTGTGTGATGATAGCTTCGATTAAGCCGCCAATGATGGCCATTGCCATCGCCACCAAGCATCATTCAACCGAAGCAATCAGGCACTCCAAATGTTTCACCATAGCCTACCCTACCGCCGAGATGGCCGATGCCACCCTTTTCTTTGGCAGCCGTTCCGGAAGAGATGTTGATAAGTTCGCTGAGTTCGATTGCAAAACCGAACCTGCAAAAGAAATC
>JASFHM010000113.1:0-5227 GCA_050123215.1 Phycisphaerales bacterium
GTCCGCGAATGGATGGATGAGGTGGTGTTTTTGCATAAGATTCTGCCCGGCGGAACGGACAAAAGCTACGGCATCCACGTCGCTAAACTGGCAGGTATTCCTAAATCTATTCTCGAACGCTCAAAGGAAATTCTTCAAGAGCTGGAAAGTACATTCCAGAAAGAGGCCAGTGGTGAGCATTTAGCCAAGCACAAGACGAAACAAAGTGAGCGTGACTCACTTTTTGTCGAAAAGCACAAATCCGTCCTAGAGAAACTTGCCTCTACAGATGTTAACAATCTCACGCCGCTTGAAGCAATCAACCTGCTGAACGACATAAAAAGCGAGATTGGTTAAAAAATCCCCTTTGTTTGACTCTGATTCTTCTGTCGCAGATGAAATACGCCAAAGCCAATCAGCATTATCAAACCAAATATTATCAGCAAAATACCGATATTCTGTGAAATAGTCAGACCGAAATGCTCAAACGGATTGTCGTCTCTTAAATACTCCAACAAAAAGCGGGTAGCGCCATAGAAAATGAACATAAGCGCAAAGATGCTGCCGGGAGCGGTAAGTAACGGTTTTGAACTCGGATTTTTTTGAGCAGCCTGAGCACGTCGCCAGAAAAGATAAAGCAGCAAACAAATCACTGCTGCATTGGCTGAAGAATATAATTGAGTAGGATGAACGGGCAAACAGCAATACGGACCTTTGGTGACAAGCTCAAGCTGTTCAGGAGTTAAATTTTCCTTGGGCTTTAAGCCTGAGTACAGTATTCCACCGTAGCCAGTATAACCGAAGAATTCGTCCGGCAACTGTAGATATGGTTCGGGTCGATTCCTGGCGGGGTTCGGACGTATCTGGCTCTGGTAGGCATGTGAGCCGTAGGGAAATCTTACTGCCCAGGGCGCATCTGAAGGCTTACCGTAGCAACAACCGCTGAAGAAACACCCTATTCTGCCGAACATAAGAGCCGCCATTAAACCAATGGCCAGAATGTCAAGGTATTGTCGGATGGGCAGCTTGTGATATCTTAAATACATCGCGATTACCGCTATCGCCGAGAGCACACCGCCCAATAGCTCTAACCCACCGTCCCATATTGCAAAAACGGAAGATAAATCATTACTGAACCTCTCAAAGTAATGAATTACAAAAAAAAGGCGAGCACCGACCACGCCTGCTATCAAAGAGTACAGCGCGGCGTTGGTTATCATTTGAGGGTCGGGGGTGATTTTTCGGCTGAGTCGTCTTATGATGGAAATTGCGGTAATAAAGCCTATGACCATCATCAGACCGTAGGTCTTTACCGTCAACTCGGTAAAAGGTATCCTGAATAATTCGGGATGCATCTATTCGTTCTGAGTATTGCGTCCTGGAATCTGAGTTAAATCAACCAATTATATTATTATCCTCATCGAGGACGATTACTTTCGGTTTGTGGTTCTTTGCTTCTTCAGGGTTGTACGAGGCAAAATTCAATATTATTATTCGGTCCTTCGGGTTAACAAGTTTCGCCGCGGCACCGAGTATAACCACCTTTTTAGAGCCGGCTTCGGCCGGTACGACGTATGTTTCGAGCCTACTGCCGTTATTCAAATCGGCAACTATTACCGACTCATAGGGTACAAGCCCCACTGTGTCCATAAGTTCCGAATCAACTTCGATGCTGCCGGGATAATCAAGCTTCGCGTCAGTGACGGCGGCACGATGCAGCTTACTTTTCAGCAATTTCAAAAACATTTGAGTCCAATCTTTTTGTAACCATAAACAATCAGGGCAATTATACACTAATATTTCGATGCGTCCACCGTAATGTTATCTATAAGCCTGGCTGAGCCGAGTTTGGCAGCTATTGCGATAAGCAATTTACTCTCGACAGCCTCTGCCGGCTGAAGTGTCCCTGCATCAACGATTTCCACGTACTCGGGCTCTATCAATTTTGAGCGATTCAAAATCTTTCTTATCTCATCGAGGATTTGCCGAGTTTCTTTAGTGCCCGACGCAATCATTGTTTGCCCCTTCTTAAGAGCTTCGTAAATCAACGGTGCATCTTTTCGCTCACCCTCGGTCAGATATTTGTTTCTGCTGCTCACGGCTAATCCGTCTTTCTCTCGAACAGTCGGACAAACAACAATTTCCAGCGGCATATTCAAATCGGCAACCATGCGCTTAATAACTATCGTCTGCTGAGCGTCTTTCTGGCCGAAAAAAGCCAAATCCGGCATAACGATATTAAACAGCTTAGCACAAACTGTAGTTACGCCGCGAAAGTGGCCCGGCCGAGAGCGACCGCATAACGGTTCGGTAAGTTTATCGACATCAACCCAGGTCAAGCTGCTTTGGCCATACATATCTTCACTCGATGGCGCAAAGACCACATCGGCGCCATTGTCACGGCAAATCTGCGAATCCTGCTCAAACGGCCGAGGGTATTTATCAAAATCTTCCGACGGACCAAACTGGGTCGGATTGACAAATATACTTACCACCACAAAATCACTCCTTTGGGCGGCGGCTTTGATAAGAGAAATATGACCTATATGCAACGCTCCCATTGTTGGAACAAGGCCGATGGTCTTGTCTTGTTTGCGAACCTTTTTTACCAGGCCGCGAACTTTTTCAATTGTTTTAACAACTTCCATCAGCAACGTAGGCCCTAACCTGTGTAATCAAATGCTCAATATCCTTGGCTCGATTGCAATCGAACTGAGCCGTCGACACCTTTATAGCCGGTGAGCTTTTCCAATCAACAAATAATTTATTGTATTCGGCATCGAGCCTTTGTAGAAAATCAACTGATATGCCCTGCTCGTAAGGTCGATTGCGCCTATGAATGCGCTGCAGGCAATTCTGGGCCGAGTCAGTCATATAAATAACAAGAACCGGTTTTGAAACTGTCTGAGAACAGGCCGGGTATAATTTTTCGTATTCGTCCAGTTGCTCATTGTTCAGCAGTGCCCTCGCATAAATTCGCTCCTTATGGAAAACGTAATCAGTTACGGCGAAGCGAGTATTTTTGAGATTGTCCCGGCTTAATTGTTCAGCCCTTTTGAAAAGAAAATATAACTGTGAATGAAGCGCTAACTCCTTTCGGCCGGCATAGACTGCGGGCATGAAAGGATTAGTGTCGTATGGCTCAAGCAGTAACTTAGCCCGAATCTTTTCGCTTAGTTTACGGGCTAAGGTGGTCTTTCCAACACCAATCTGCCCGGCAATAGAGACCAACTGCGGAATATCAGGATCAATCGCAAAGTCGCAACCATTCAGACGTTCAAGCAACTCAGCCATAGTAGTTCCAAGAACCGGATGGCGAAGGTCAGCACTCAATTCACATAGGCCCTTGAGTACAAAAGAGCGTAAGTGCATCTGGCTGTGCGGAACTATTAAATCCTCGGTTTTGATTATTTCACCGCTATAGAGCAGTAAATCTAGGTCAATACTCCTCGGCCCCCACTTTTCCTGCCGCTGCCTTCCAAGAGCTGTTTCGATTTCAAACACCTTTTTCAAAAGAGCTTTTGCGTCAAGACTGGTTTGCAGCTCGGCGACGGTATTTAGGTATTTGGACTGCTCGGCTTTTCCTAACGGTTCGGTTTCGAGCAGCTCTGATTTGCGCAGACTGTCAATTCCGGGTGTGGCTTTTAACAACTCCACCGCCTTTTCGATATTGGCCTTTCTGTCGCCGAGATTGCTGCCGAGGCCTATGTAGGCTGTTTGCTGGTGCATCGCTTTATGAAATGCTCTTAATTCGTTCGAGCGCTTCTTCGACATTCTCAGGCTGGGCAAAAGCCGTCAGTCTAAAATATCCCTCACCGGCTGCGCCAAAGCCAGCCCCGGGAGTTCCTACGACATTGGCTTTTTCGAGGAGCAGGTCAAAGAATTCCCACGAGCCAAGCCCCTTTGGAGTTTTCAGCCATATATACGGTGCATTAACGCCACCGTAAACAGTATAGCCTAATTCCTCCAGAGACCGGCGGATAGTCTTCGCATTATTCATATATAGCTCAATAGCCTGACGTACCTGTTTTTTACCTTCGGGTGAATAGACAGCTTCTGCACCCCTCTGGGTTATATAACAGACACCATTGAACTTGGTGCAGTGACGTCTGTTCCAAAGCGGATTGACTTCGACCGCAGCCCCATCGGCTTTGTAGGCTTTTAGTTCCTTCGGCACTACTGAGTAGGCGCATCTTACGCCGGTAAAGCCAGCCGTCTTCGAGAAGCTGCGAAATTCGATAGCAACCTCTTTAGCTTCGTCTATCTCGTATATCGAGTGTGGAATATCAGGGTCGCTGATATACGCCTCGTAAGCTGAATCGAAAAATATTACGGCTTTACTTCGGCGGGCAAAATCAACCCATGTTTTCAACTGCTCTTTCGTGGCAACGGCTCCGGTCGGATTGTTAGGATAGCATAGGTAAATCATATCCACGGTCTCATCAGGCAACGAGGGTACAAAACCATTTTCAGCCGTACAGGGTAAATAGACTATCCCCTCGTACCGCCCCGCCTGAGCCGGACCGCGACTTCGCCCCGCCATAACATTGGTATCGACGTACACGGGATAGACCGGGTCGGTCACAGCCACGATGTTGTTAACGCCGAATATTTCCTGCATATTGCCCGTATCGCATTTGGCACCATCGCTTACGAATATCTCATCAAGAGCAATATCTATCCCTCGCGATTTATAGTCGTTATCGGCAATAGCCTGGCGAAGAAACTCATAGCCAACTCCACCGTCGTCATATCCTCTGAAGGTCTCCTTATGCGACATTTCGTCCACGGCTTTATGCATGGCTTCGATGACGGCCGGGGCCAGAGGCTGGGTAACATCACCGATACCCATACTGATTATGCTCGCTTTAGGGTTCTCGGCTTTGAAGGCGCGGATACGCCGGCCTATCTCCGGAAACAGGTACCCCGCCTGAAGTTTCAGGTAATTTTCATTGACCTTTATCATTGTTGCATTTGCCTTTCTCTGAACAATATATAACTACTAAAGACCGGTTGAAACGACGATTCTATTGATTGAGCAGCTTATGGTCAACATTGAAGCGGCCGGTGGCGAAAATAGATTGCAAAAACGGCATCGAGGCGGTATTTTATTGGGTCCACATGGCGGCGTAGCCAAGAGGCCTAAGGCGACGGTTTGCAAAACCGTTATTCGTGGGTTCGAATCCCACCGCCGCCTGTTAATCTGTACTCTAAGGGGTAAAATTCCCATCTGCGCCGCTTGATAATT
>JASFHM010000114.1:0-5167 GCA_050123215.1 Phycisphaerales bacterium
TGAACTCATAAGCCTTAGCTCTGTCTTTTTTATCGACCCAGCGCGTTATTACCGTACCTCTCCCCGGCGGCGGATGCTTGATTATAGAAACATCCAAATCGCCGAAAGCTGTCATTGCAAGCGTTCGTGGAATCGGGGTCGCCGTCATTACTAAACAATGAGGCGTCAGTTTCTTTCGTAATTGTGCTCGCTGATGAACTCCGAACTTATGTTGCTCGTCGATTACTACCAATCCCAACGACTTAAAATCGATATCTTCTTGCAGCAGGGCAACAGTGCCGACCACTATATTTATTTGTCCGGTCTTTATCTGCTTCAAAAGCGACGCTCTTTTTTGACCTGTTAAACCTCCTGTAATAAGAACTCTTTCTACGTCACTATTCTTTAGGTATCTTTCGATGTTTATAAAATGCTGCGAAGCGAGAATCTCAGTAGGTGCCATAATTGCCACCTGCTGTTTGTTTGCAACCGCCAAAAGCGCAGCATACAACGCTACTACAGTCTTGCCCGAACCGACGTCGCCCTGCAGCAATCTGTTCATTGGTTTGGTGCCGCTCATATCCTCTGTTATTTCGCCGATTACTTTGTCCTGGTCGACCGTCAGAAGAAAAGGAAAACGCTTTCTGATTCTGCGGTCGATTTTCTCGGAGTATTTCACAGCGGGGGCCTGAGAAAAATGCTGCATTCGATACCGCCGAAGCGCCAGACCTAACTGCATCAAAAACAGCTCGTCATACTTCAGGCGGCGACGAGCTTGCTTGAGCTTGTCCTCGTCCGGTGGCATGTGTATCCAAGCGAAGGCCTGCTCTCGTGAAATCAGCTCGGCTTTTTTGCGGAACTTCTCGTCATAGAACTCTTCCACGAGTTGAGGCAATCGCTCAAGCAGCGGCCGAATTATGCGTTTAATCTGAGCCGCCGATAAGCCCGCACACGCAGGGTATACGCCTCCGCCGAAATACTCGAAAGGCCTGGGATTATCTTCTTCGATGATTACATACTTTGGATTAGTCAGTTGTAGTTGGCTCTTGTAAGTAGTGGCTTTTCCCCAGGCCAGGATTTTCTGACCTACCTGAATGCGATTTTTCAAAAACGCCCCATGAAACCAGACTATTCTGCAAATGCCCGTCTCATCGGCCACAAGAGCCTCGAAAATCTGTGGCTTGCGATAGCTGTGAAAATCGGTCGATTCGATAAGACCCGAAATCGTCACGGCCTCACCCGGTTCAATCTTTGCGATTTTCTCAGGCTCGGATATGAAGTTGTAGTCTCTTGGATAGTATTCGAGCAATTCCCTGACGGTCTCAACACCAAGCTGCTCAAAGAGCTTGGCCCTCGCCGGCCCGACACCTTTTAAATATTGCACCGGCATCGAACGGCTGTACTCGTAACCTGATTTTGTACTGACTGATTCACTCATAGTGCGCATTACTGTCTGAAAGCATTCTCGCCGATAAGCCTGACGAAACGAACGTCGCAAATAAACCTTTCTTTCAGCTCAGCCTGCTTCTTACGACAAACGACAAGTCTTTGAGTGCCGCCTGTGCCTACCGGAGTGACAATCAGACCGTCTTCTTTGAGCTGGTTTGTTAATGGTTCGGTAATCTGCGGAACTGCCGCTGTCACCATAATTCGCTCGAAAGTTTTCTCTTTAGGCCAACCGCAACTGCCGTCGCCGATATGAAATTCAACATTAGTGACTCCCAGTTTCATAAGGACTTGCTGCGCTGATAACGACAGCTCTTCGAATCTTTCTATCGTATACACTTTTTTTGCAAGTTTGCTCAGGATAGCCGTTTGATAGCCGCTACCTGTGCCGATTTCCAAAACCTCCATCTCGGAGTTGAGCTTAAGCTCTTCGCTCATCAGCGCGACAATATAAGGCTGAGATATCGTTTGATTGCAGTCAATCAACAGCGGTCCGTCAGCATAAGCCTGAGATTTGTACTTCTTGGGGACAAAATGCTCTCGTCTGACCTGTGCCATCGCTTCTAAAACTCTTGTATTCTTGATACCTCTGCCTCTTAAATCGAAGTCGAGCATCCGCTTTCGAGCTGCGGCAAATTCGTCCTGTTTATTTGCGGCCTCCATAAACGACAATAATCGCTTCTTATGAGCCCTTTTGCAAAACAATTTTCCACGCCCATGGATGTAGTTGCTATTAAAGCTGTAGATGGTAGAATGTTACAGGAAAGCGAGGAAAATCTCGATTTTAAGGAATGCTGGAATGCAAATACGAAAAATTATATTTTATCTGCTGGCCGTAATCTTGGGCGGCTGCGTGCCTGTTGCATCGCTTTATCCACTCTATGAAGCCGATGACATATTATTTGATGAAAAGTTGCTCGGTACATGGGTGGGCGATTCCAATGGAACCTGGCAGTTTGCTCGTCAGCAGAACGAGCCGAATTCCTATCGACTTACACTTTATGATGACCAAGGCAAGAAAGGCCTTTTCAAAGCAAACTTGGTCCGGGTCTCGAATAAGTTTTTCCTTGACGCACAACCTCTGGAGTTTCCTTGTAATATTGAAGATGCCAACTGCACCCACTGGTACTATAACGCCTTTTTCATGGTGCCGATGCACTCCTTTTTGGCAGTCGATTCGATAGAGCCGGAGCTCAAAATGAGACTGCTTTATGAGGACAAAGTCGAAAAGTTATTGCAGCGTGAACCGAAAGCTATAAGCTATGTTTCTGTCGACGACAGAATCGTCCTGAACGCGCCGCCTAAAGAACTGCAGGCGTTCCTGCTCAAGCACGTTGATGACGAAGAGTTCTTTGATGAGACCATGACGCTGCGGCGAGAGAAGGTTCCCGAACCGCCGCAGTGCGGTACTAAGGACCCTGACGAACAACCCAGTCAAAAGTAAGCGAATATGAGTCCGACTGATACTCAACCGGAATCGAGGCGATATCTCGTAAACATAGATGCCGGCTCAACGAGCCAGCTGTTCACCGATTGTCTGGTGATTGGTTCTGGGATAGCCGGTCTGCGTGCTGCCATCGAAGTGGCCGAGCATCAAAAGGTTGTGTTGGTCTGTAAAGGCTCTCTTGAAGACAGTAACACATGGAAGGCTCAGGGTGGTATCGTCTGGGTTAGGGAAAAAGGTGATTCGCCCACATCTCACATTACTGATACGATAAATACGGGCTGCGGCTTAAGTGATGAAAAAATCGTCGATTTAGTTGTTAACCAGGGGCCGGCGCTGCTTGAGCAGTTGTTGCAATGGGGAGTTGAATTCGACCACTCCGATGGCCATGTTGCGACGACTCTCGAGGGCGGCCATAGTCATTCGCGTGTTGCTCACGCCCACGGCGATGAGACCGGCAGGATGATTGCCCAGGCACTAATCGGAAAAGTGCAGCAAAATCCCAATATAAAGGTAGTGGAAAATTTCTTTGCCATTGACCTCCTTACTAACGGCTCCGACGCATGTGTCGGAGCAATTGGTCAGGACAATCGCGGCCGGCAAATTATCTGGGCGCTCAATACCGTTCTTGCAACCGGAGGCGCAGGCCAGCTCTATCGAGAAACTACCAATCCACCTGTAGCTACAGCCGACGGTATTGCGATGGCTTATCGAGCTGGCGCCGTATTGGCCGATTTGGAGTTCATGCAGTTTCACCCGACCACGCTCTACATTGCAGGCGCATCGCGCGCATTGATAAGTGAAACGCTCCGAGGCGAAGGGGCGGTTCTGAGAGATACCAAAGGCAAGACCTTTATGGCTGAGTATAATCCCGATGCTGAACTTGCCCCGCGAGATATCGTAAGCAGGGCGATTCTTGCGCAAATGCTCAAGACGAAATCCACCCATGTTTATCTCGACATTCGACATTTCGACAAAGAGCACTTCGCTCGGCGGTTCCCTTTTATCAGTGAATTATGCGAGAGCTTTGATATCGATGTCAGTAAGGACATGATACCGGTCAGGCCAAGCGCTCACTACATGATAGGAGGTGTCAAAACCGATGCCTCGACTAAAACGAGCATTGATAATCTTTATGCTTGCGGCGAAGTCGCCGCGACTCACCTGCACGGCGCTAACAGGCTCGGCAGCAACTCGCTCCTGGAGGGACTTGTTTTCGGCACAATCGCTGCACAGGACATCTGCCGAATTGAGAAGCACGACCTGGGCCGGATAAAGCATCCCGCGATAAAGTATCATATCCCGCACTCGGACAGAACGCGGCTCGATACTGAAGATATCCGCAACTCGATGCGGGCACTGATGTGGCGAAACGTCGGAATAACCCGCACCGACCGTCAGCTCAGAGAAGCTCAGGAGATTATCCGGTTCTGGCAAAGGTACGTTATGGACAAGGTCTTCGATTCCCCGCAGGGCTGGCAGTGCCAGAACATGCTCACCGTCTCATTGCTCATGGCTAAAACTGCTCAGCAGCGAAAGGAAAGCCGAGGTGTGCATTTCAGGCGTGATTACCCGGAAATAAACGACACCGATTTCAAAAAACATATCGAAATTACCCGCAACAGTTGACATAGATATCTGGTATAATGATGTAGTGTTCATTGATAATTAAGAGTGGGTCGGGCGGTCGCTCCGCATCTTATCGGTGCGGGGAGGAAAGTCCGAGCAGGACAGGGCAACGGTGATGGCTAACGGCCACCGGAGGCGACTCCAGGGAAAGTGCCACAGAAAATACACAGCCGAAAGGCAATGGTGAAATGGTGCGGTAAGAGCGCACCGCACTTCTGGTGACAGGAGTGGCAGGGCAAACCCCACCGCCTGCAAGACCAAGCATGCTGACGCTCGGCCCGGGCATTGTCAGCGGGTAGGTCGCTCGAGCCTGTCGGCAACGCCAGGCCCAGATAAATGACTGCTAAAACAGAACTCGGCTTATGGACCCACTCTTTTTTATTGTTCGAATTCCGACGAGTAGTTAACGTCTTCGGCTTTGTTCCATTTTTTGGTGAATGACCCTAAGCGCATCTTGATAGTCATAATTCTGCCGTCATCAACCATCTGAATCTTACCCCTGCCGAAGCTGATATGCGCAAATGCCAGACCTTTCGGGTCACTGAGTTTGGCTGCAAGTGCGGGTGAAGGTTCCAAATCGGTCAGCACTGTCTGAAGTGCTTGGTTTATCATTGCTCCGCAGACTTCAAAAGCCTGATTGTCACTCTTAACATCTTCGATATCGTCGTG
>JASFHM010000115.1:0-5146 GCA_050123215.1 Phycisphaerales bacterium
AGACGCCGGGCCGAGCACTCTCACAAGGTCAAGCTTGAAATCAACCTGCCCGTTAAATGTAATCCACAAATCAGGCGCCACAGCGTCGGGTTTTATCACGGCCTGGCGAACGTCGTACTCGGCATCTTGGGCTTTATCCGCCCATATCCATATCAGTATTGTTATGCACGTTACTAGCAGTACTTTGCCGTAATTTATTCGCCGTCTCATTTTGGCGCCTTATCCTTTTCATCCTGAGCAGCCGCAGATTCTTTACTTGGCGCCAAATCACCCGGCCCATCAACAACAGTATTTGCCCGCCAGAAGAACCAGCCTGCCGTTTCGCCCTGTGTCATCACTGTCCTAAGGTGCATTCTCAAACTCGACTCATCAACCTTGCGCATCAGCCTGCCGTTATCACCGACAGAAATGATGCCGGTCTCCTCGCTGACTACTATCACGCTCGCATCAGAACCCGATGATATCCCGATTGCCGCGCGATGTCGCGAGCCCAGCTCTTCACCGGCACCACCGCCTGCTTCAGCCAGTGGCAATTGTACCTTCGCCGCCACGATTCTGTCACCGCGAATAATAACCGCCATGTCATGAAGGGCCGTACCAGTATAGAAAATGGTCTTCAGAAGCTCGGCAGTAACTTTGGCGTCGACACGAACGCCGGTCTCTATAAATTCACCCAGCGCGACTTTTCGCTCTATAACGATAATCGCACCGGTTCGAGTCGCGGACATATCAAGAACCGCGTTAACAATTTCTTCAACGGTCCTCGAGAGCTTTTGCGAAGGCCCGGCTAAAATTCTCGGCTGCGCTATACGTATAAGTGCCCGGCGGATTTCAGGCTGAAACGCCGCAACCGCAACTACCAACACAAAAACCAAAAAGTAATTGTAAAGGTGCTCCAGCCTTTCAAGATGCAAACGTTCAGCAACAAGATTCAACAACAGTACTGATGCGATGACAACAAAAATTACCCCCCTGAACAGACGCTCACCCCTGGTCCCTTCGAGGAAATCAACAACCCAGTAGACCACCAGGCCGATTAATAACAGCTCAATAGCAACTGCCCACCAACTGTATCCCGCCACTCGGTAGAAGTACTCGATGAGTGTCTGCACTAATCAAATCCCTTTGTCTAAGTTCTCGAGCTCCGAATACTATCGGCAAAATCAGGGTATAGCTTTGTCCGTCAGGCTGACCGGCCGATCCATGAGAAACGCCGAGTCAATATCTTCCATCATTTGCTGACGGCTTAAACGAACATTGCGTATGTGCCTTCTGTGGCCCTCAGCAGCTGTTTCGCCTTGCTGTGCCGTTGAACAACCAAACAAACCTATCAACAGAGAACATAGAAACGCAACTAATACAGTAGATACAAAGACTCTTTTCATCGACTTATCCCTTCTCGAAACCAGACTTCCGACAGCCCCTCAAGCCACTGAGGCCGAATTGCCGGCTCTTCATCACCCCCACCTAAAGGTATAACTCGTGGGTTACAATATAATTATATCAGCCAAAGAAGCTCTTGTCAACGCCCTACGCACGCATTTGTAGCTCCTTTTGACTATATTAACAATAACAGTCGGCCTCCGATAATATCGGCTTGCAGGCACTAAAAAGAGCATTGTTTTTTCAAAACCTCCTGATAGACCCGATAAGCTGCTCAATCACTCTCGAGAATAAATGTTACCGGGCCGTCGTTGATACTGTCGATGTGCATATGCTCCTGGAACCGCCCTTTCTCAACCGTCAGGCCGCAGTCCGTAACAGCCCGAACCACACCCTCGTAGAGCTGCTCAGCAACATCAGGCTCGGCCGCGTTATCGAAGCTCGGACGACGGCCCTTGCGACAGTCGCTGCAAAGCGTGAAGTTGCTGATAATCAACACTGAACCACCGATATCACATACGCTACGGTTCATTTTGCCCGCATCATCTTCGAATATACGAAGCTCGGTAATCTTCCTGGCGATAAATTTCGCGTCAGACGAGTCATCACCTTTAGCTACGCCGAGATATACAAGCAGACCCTTATCAATCCGGCCGACTATCCGGCCTTCGACCTGAACCGAAGCTTTAAGTACTCGCTGTATTACCGCTCGCATTTCTTCCGGACATCAAAAGCTGGGTAATATGAATTAACGCGGATTATAAAAAGTCTATAAAAATACTCAAAAATAAAAGCTAAAGCGTATATCGCACAGCGGAGGCTCACGACGCAGACATCCTCCACAGATACACTCGCTGATTTCAGAATCGCTTCTTCGGGTACTCCACGGGCACTTTTTATCCGCCCGCCGATGGATTCTCCAAAAGCTCCAGCTCGAAAGTCAGGTTCTTGCCCGCCAGCGGATGATTCGCATCGAGCGTAACGTTCGAGTCCGAAACTTCAACTACCGTAACCACCGCGGGCTGACCCTGCTGATTAGAAACTTCAAACCTTTGGCCCACCTGCGGGTTAACATCGGGCGGGAACTTATCCCGGCCGACCTGCTCGACAAGCTCTTCACGGTGCTGGCCGTACGCATGCTCCGGGGAAACCTGAACCGTCTTCGATTCACCCACGTTCATCCCTTCGACCGCTTTCTCCAAACCCGGGATTATGTGCCCCTCACCAAGTTTGAATTCGAGCGGCTCGCTGTTAACACTGGTGCCAAAAACACTTCCATCTTCCAGCTTTCCTGTGAAATGAATTTTAACAATGTCGCCTGCTTTGGCTTGTGCCATTGTAAACCCTTTCTCAAAAATTCGCTGTCGTTTTACTTAGAGCTTGTAACAAAACCAACTTATGACCGCTCCTTACCGTATTATGAGTACCTTTTACCTAAACTAAGGGAATTGAAGTGATGATGCAAAGATTATTACTCAAAGCAATCCTCTCAACATGCTTTGGCTGCATGCGCAAACAAGAAAATTCCGTCTTACAAGTCTAATAAGTGGGATACTACAATTTGAAAAAACCATAAATAAATCTTACGGCACTACTATAATTATGCAAAAATCTTTCTTGCTATAGCGCAAACAATAGAAATCATCGACAAGACAAATATAATAGTCCTTTCAGTACTATTAAAGCGAAACACACGGAACCATGAGCAGGGTTGTAAAGGTAAAATTTGTCGATTATGAAAAGAGCATCAGCAACGCTCTCGATTTAATCGGAGCTCCGAAGACCCTGCCGCAATCCGGCCTGATTATCATAAAGCCGAACCTCACCAACTCAAGCCCACCCTCCGGTGACAACTAGTGTAAAAGCTGCCGAAGCTGTTTATCAATACTGCAAACAACACAGCTCGGCTGAAATCGTAACAAGCGAGGGCTGCGGCTACGGCACGACGGACAATATCTACAAAAAACACGGGTACACCACCCTCGCAAAAAAACACGGGATTCGGCTGATTGATTTCAATACGGAAAAGACCGTTCGCCTAAAACGAAGTGACACATTCGTGCTGAAGGAATTCTACCTGCCCCAAGTCGCGCGCGATGCTTTCATTATTTCGCTGCCAGTATTGAAAGACCACTCTTTCACTGAAACCACCGTAGCAATGAAGAACATGTTCGGCCTGGCGCCTAAACCCTATTACAAAAGCTCCTGGAACAAATCGAAACTCCACTCTCCATCGACTCACAAATCCGTCGTGGACGTATGCCTCTACAAAAAGCCTGACCTTTCCATCGTGGACGCGTCGACCGCCCTGAAAGGGATGCATTTATCGGGAACACACAAAAAGATTGGACTCATATTAGCCAGCTTTGACCCCGTCGCCGTCGATGCGGTCGCCAGCGAGCTGCTGGGCCATAACCCCGGAGAATTAGAGTACTTACATCTCGCAAACGGCCTGCTGGGCGATTTTAATAATATCGAACTGCTTGAAACTTAATCTAAACCAAAGCTCCCATCTGGTTCTCTCGTCCGGGTTCTCTTTGATTGCCTGCTGCTGCGTCTTTCCCTGCCTCTGGACCGCTTTTCCTCACGCCTCTGCAGCATCCGCTGTCTTCTCTCATCCTTGGCCTTCTCTATGACCTGCTCATACCTTTGAGACCTCATTGCCAGCAGCTTGTCTATCGCCTTGACAGTCTCGCTCGCCTGTTCCTGCTCTGCTATTGCCCGTAACCACTGCAGCTCGGCCTGGCTCTGCTCATTTACCGATTTTGCAAGCACAGCAATATTTTCTGCATCGGCCCTCAGCCACTGGCTACCCTCCTTTTCACCCGATTCCTTTATCTGCTGCCACTCTTTATCATTTGCATCCTCAACAGTCGCTTCCCTTTCCATCATTTGTCCTTCTTGCGACGGCTTCATAGATGGCTCATTTGGTATTTCTCTTTCCGGCCGTCTTTCCGGCATTGTTCGCTGATGCCCCTTATCCGTTCTGGCCCACCGCCATGGGTCCAGCGACCCTGCCTTTTTGCCCGTTCCAAAAAATGAGCCCGGCCCCAAAACCGATACTACCAATACTAATAATGCTGTAGTCTTCACGATATAACCTCCCACAAATCGATCCCCAAAACGACTTTCCTATCCGCCCCTTAAAACTTCTATTATACTTCTTCAAGCGCTTCTATGCCTATCTGCTCTGTTATTCTATCAAACTCATCGAGAGAAGTGAATTCAATAACTATCTTACCTTTTTGCCCGTTTTTCCGGGTCTCTATTGCCACTTTTGTTCCTAATTGCCTGCTTAACTTCCCCTCCAGCTCCACTATATGCGGCTTCTTTTCCTTAATCGCCCTCTTTGTCTGTTCGCTCCCGGTCATATACCTGCGCACCAGCCTCTCTACCTCACGAACGCTCAGCCGACCCGCAAGTGCCCTGTTTGCCAGTTTCTGCCTCATATCATCGGTTGGTAGTGCTAATATCGCCCTTGCATGCCCCATCGTAAGCTCACCTTTAATCAGCATCTGCTGTATCTGCTGAGGCAAATCAAGCAATCTTATGTGGTTCGCGACCACCGAACGACTCTCGCCCAGTCGCTGGGCCCCTTCAACCTGGGTAAGAGAGAAAGTATCGAGATATTTTCGATAGGCTTGTGCCCGTTCTATCGGATTAAGGTCTTTTCGATGGATATTCTCCACCAAAGCCAGTTCGAGCATCTCTTCATCGTTGGCCTTTCTGACAATTGCCGGAATCGCCTCTATACCGACCATTT
>JASFHM010000116.1:0-5138 GCA_050123215.1 Phycisphaerales bacterium
GCTTTTTTCATGACTTTCGCACCTCGTTAATTGGTTAAATCTTGCCGATTAACAGCATCTTACAAAACCAATTTCCACCGTTTTGCTCCCATTATGCTTAGACTCCGTCCCCGTCGGTTGCGCCACAAAATCAATACCTTCCGCCGCACAACCTCTGGATTCCGGACACGAACGTCCCTAAGAGCTGTCACCAGGTAGATTGGAAATCTGGTTATTTATGCCATAAGTATCGTCAATAAAAGGACATACCCTTTAGTAATGACTATATTGAGCCGCTCCAGCCAAGCTTTCATTAGCCCTAAATATACGAATTTTATAAATCCAAAGTTCGCCGCTAAAGCTCCAGCTAAAGCTTCTTTTATAGGACTTAGCCGCCTTGGTCAATCCGCATCTGCATTTATATAGCCTCCGGTCCGATAAAAACCGCTCCCGAATAGCTACCAGAGCAGAAAAGGTTTCCACACAAAAAGGTATGCTATCAACTGATAAATCAATACTCTATGCCTTTTCTGGCAGAGATTCCGGAATCGTAAGGGTGCTTCAGGCATTTCATCTCTGTGACTAAATCGGCTAACCCTATCAGCTCAGCCGTTGCTCCCCTGCCGGTCAGAATAATTTCGACCTGTGGCCCTCTGGTCTCGATCAGCTGTTTTATCTGCTCAAATTCCGCCAGGCCCCTCGAAAGACAAAACACTATTTCATCGAGAATAAGCACATCATAAAAACCCTTTTGTGCAGTCTCAATAAGCCTAACAAGAGCTTCGTGAATTGCATCTTTGGCCTTGGCAGCATTTCCAGGGCCTTCGGGCGAGTTAATAACGTCCCACTCTACATCGAGCGCTTCGACCCTTATTTTCACCTGCCATCGCTCCAGGGCAAAACGCTCACCGATAGCCAACGATGGCGGTTTAAGGAATTGATAAATCAGAACCTTATGTCCCTGCCCAGCCGCCCGAAGCGCAAGGCCAAACGCAGCAGTCGTCTTACCCTTACCGTCACCTGTATAAATCTGTACAAGTCCTTTTTTCAGCATGGCTTTATGATAAATCAATGCCGCTAAAATAGAAATTCAAAAATCTCGGCTTCTCTGATTCTGTTACGCAGCCTGCGTTGACATCACCGCAGGCAGTTGATAACCTGTTTGTATGAAAGAACACCGTCTGGTCATTGTTTATAGCTGTCTAATCCTACTGCTCGGAAGCTGCAACGAGAGCCCACAAGAACAAGCCAGCCAGGATGGAATTAAAATTGGTGACCTTGCCCCTGTCAGAACCAGCGGTATCCCCGATCGCAGGCTAAAAAGTATGGAATTCGACTGTTACACTTTTGAGCTGCCGGCCGAAAACATCGAACAGTTGACAGATATATGGCAAATCCTCAGCACAGAACCTATACACTTCAGTAATCAACAGGCCTTCACTGAAAATTCACTTGCGATAGGTTTTAGCAGGATTGATACCTGGGATACCGCCGCCGAACTGCTGCGCTCCGCCGGAGCAAAAAAGGTAGCCACAACAGCTTTGCTCCTGTCCAGTGAGCAGCAAAATGACATACCTATGATGAGCCTGACCAGATATAAAGACATTCGCTACCTCGACACAGACCTTTCGTTGAAAAGTTTCACAGCCAGACCCGGCCAAATCGTCCTGCGGCTAAAAGCGAAAAAGATTGCAGGAAAACGCGGAGTTTGCAATTTCTACGGCAAAGTTGTATTCGTGCCAAAGGCAAAACCGAACTTCCCCGTACCTGAAAACTCACCTCTCGGTGAATTCTCCTTCAAAACCACCGGCTTTGGCCTGAGAACAAGTCCCGGCGATTTACTACTGCTCGGTCCCACTCGACATGTCACCGATAAAAAAGCACTGGTTAATATTTTCTTCAATACAACCGGCTTAAAGCCTACGGTTCGATTGTACATGTTGTTTTGTGCCGGAATTTACGACTAAGCCAACAGAAATGAACAAATCCATTGTGGCCCTAACCCGCTGTACAAATTACGAACCCGACCAGATATCCAAACGTCTGCATAGACAATTCGAGCTTCTCGGGGGTCTGAGCAAATTCGTCAAACCGGGTGATACCGTTTTGTTAAAGCCAAACATGATTGCTCCCAAATCCCGGCGCCACGCTACCCAGACCGACCCGGCCGTGATACTCGAACTGGCGAAAATACTCAAAGACTATGGTGCCAGGCCTTTCGTAGGAGATTCACCGGCTTGGGCAAATATCTACGCCTGCGTCCAAAAGCTCAGACTTGATGAGCCCCTGAAAAAACTCGGTGTTCCGGTTAGGCAGCTTGGCTCAGCTAAAACCTGCCGCCTGGAAGGCACAGGATTAAAAGTCGGTATCAGCCGAATTGCCCTCGACGCCGATGTCATAATCAACCTGCCGAAATTCAAATCGCATCAGCAGCTTGCCGCCACTTTCGCTATAAAAAACATGTTCGGCTGCGTCAGTGGCAAAAGCAAAGCACTGTGGCATTTCAGAAAAGGCAAAATTCCCCATGAGTTCTGCTCATTTCTAATTGACATCTACAGGTTTCTTAACCCTGTGCTTACTATTATAGACGCCGTCACCGTAATGGAAGGCCCCGGCCCAATCAATGGCCGCGCTCGACCGCTCGGCTGGCTCATTGGGGGAACCGAACCTGTATCTTGCGAAGTGGTGTGTGCAAAACTCATCAACACAGACCCTATGGAATTTCCCATAATAAAAACTGCACACGAAATCGGCTTCGGCTGTAGTAATGCAGAAAAAATCGAAATCGTCGGCGACGATTACAAAGATAATATCTGCACGGACTTCGAACTAGTCGAGCTTATCCCGATAAGATTCACTCTGCCGCGAATCTGTAAAAGTATTGCCAAGCAGATTTTTATATTATTGAAATTTCGGGACTCTGCCTGATACAAATCCAGGCTATTTAACGTCGTGCAAATTAACTGTAACCGGTTTTCCAAGATATTTTGGTTTCACCCGCATCGCCAAGTCAAGCCCGGCCTTGAATCTGGCAAAAATCTCTCGCATTCGAACCTTTAGATGCCAATAGCCATGAGCATCATTTGCGCAATAGCCGTAAACGTCGTAACCCTTTCTATGACCGAGGAAAACCGCCCTCTCACAGTGAAATCTTTGAGAAACTACAATGAACCGACTTTGGCCAAAAACCTCCTTTGCCCGAACTATCGAATCAAGCGTTCGAAATCCCGCGTAATCACAAGTAACGAATTCTCCCGGAACTCCTAACTCCACTATATCTTCCTTCATCCGACTGGGCTCATCATAATCCTTTCGTGAATTGTCACCGCTGACCAGAATCCCGTTTACCTTACCAGCTCTGAAAAGCTCCGCCGCCGCCCGTATGCGATACAGGTAAAACACATTTAACCGCCCGTTATAATACTTGGACGTACCCAAAACCACGGCAACCGGCACTTGTGGACATTTTTCCAGTTCCTCAAATATGCGGCCGGACGCCGATTCGCTTACATACCGGTCGATGCCCAGCATAACTAACCCTACGGACAAACAACTCAGAGTGATTATGAGAAAAAGTTTCTTGCGTCCGGCCCAAAATGCCTTGATAGCAAACACCAGAGCAACCCTTATAAGAATCTGTAAAAAACAGTTGAAAATGCCGTTTGAATCACGCCTGCCTCGACTATTGTCATCGGTCCACTGTAAAACACATCATTAAATTTTGTAGTCGAGTTTCACTTTTCAGCTATCGCGGCTTGGCATTTTTACCCCCACCCCAACCAGCTAAATAATCGTCATCCTTAAAGCGATTACCATATGAACACTCGCTTGCCCATATTAAGCTCGTAAACTTCAAAAGCGCCGTAGTAAGGGTCTTCAAACGAAGCTACTTTTTTGCCGAACATTTTACAGACTTGGTCATGTACTACCTTTTGGCGAAAATCCGGCATCTTCATCGGTACTTTGCCACTGCCCAACGGCGGCGCCAGATACCATGAGGTTCGCACCGCATACTTAAAATTATGCTCTCGGAACCACTTGATAATTTCCTGAAAATGCCTGCCTTCGTAGCTTATGAAATAAGGCCCATAGTTATATTTTTCACGTCCGTACCATAATATCGGGTCCGCGAATACAAGAGCATCAGGCTCAACCACCGCGGCTACTTTTTCGATTACCCTGGAAAAATCGGCGCCTCGAAGGCAATAGAAAAACTTTCCTGTTGCCCAGAGGCAGTTTGCAAAAAAGATGATAAGAACAGCAGCGGCTGCTACCGGCTGCAATTTTGCGAATCCTTCTCTGCCCGGCTTTACCGAAGCAATCAGCCTGAAAAACAAACGCGCTATCAATGCGGTGGAAAACGGAACAATCGCCGAAAGATAACGCGGATAATGGTTGACGCTGATAAGTGGTAAAGCCAGCGGCAATAAAGCGGTAACCGTGGCAAGAGCTTTGTCTTTTCGCGAAGAATCGTACCAGGCAACCAGCCAGCTTATAAACATTAAAATACCAAGAGGCACAAGCCGGGGAAACTCAAAGAAATTCTTCCAGCGCCGCAATTCAGTAAATATCATGGACTGCTGTAACATCTCAACCTGCATCTGCTCTCTGAAACTCACCTCGGGATTCTTCAGAGCAAAGAAAAGATAAATCAAATATGGAACAATGGTAAGTACAAAACCGGTTCCTCCCCACAAAAATAAACGAACCAGAGACCTGCCCCTGAACCAGATAATCCAGGACAGGCCAACACAGCCCGCAAAGACTGCGCCGGTAGGATGTGTCAAGGCCGACAAACCCACTACAATCCCCGCAAAAAAACAGCTCCTGCGAAAGCCCTTTTCGAAATAATGGTTCAGAAGCAAAAGAAGTAGAACCCCAAGAGCAAGGTAATATATCTCCGGGCGGGCACGCCTGCTTACTCGGAAAAACCAGGGATGGACTATCACCGCAAGACAAATACCAAAGGCCTGCTTGTATCCGAACCAATTCTCCATTAAAAGAAACAAAGTTGCAATTCCGACAACAGCAAGGCCTACTGAAGCAAGGCGACTCGTAAAAATCGTACAATCGGTAAACTTGAACACCGTTCCGCAGACAACCGGAAGCAGAACACGGCTCTGAACAAACCGAACGTGCATCCCACCGAAGCCTTCGAT
>JASFHM010000117.1:0-5117 GCA_050123215.1 Phycisphaerales bacterium
GTCGGCAAACAGATTTGATGATGTAGAAGTCAAAAAGACGGTTTTTTCTGTATGTAACGCGTACTTTACTGATTTTGTGGCTAACAAGAACAAATACATTGAAGAAGACGGATACTTTCACAGGCTTGCCGCGGCTGCGAGAGTGGGAGTGTATCTGGCTCAAGTAGCACATGCTAACAATCGTAAAGACCTTGCTGATCATTATAATGACCAACTCAAATCGTTTAGCGCAGAGTCAGTTGGTTCTCAACGTTATAAGACGTGGTGATTTCCGGTGAGTGAGTACAGCGTGGTTCACAATGAAAATGACAAAGTGGCCGGGGGGCATCGGTCTATCAGCATATTCATGCCGTGTTATAACGAAGCAGGTAATATACAGCGGGTAACGGAGCGGGCTCTGGAAGTGTTGGGCGGCCTTGGTGTTGAGTATGAGCTGATATTAGTTGATGACGGCAGCAGCGACGAGACAGGCAGGATTGCCGACGAGATTGCCGCGAGTAATAGCATGGTCAAAGTAGTGCATCATGAGAGGAATCTCGGCTATGGAGCAGCGCTACAGTCGGGATTCAAAACGGCCAGTAAGGAGCTGGTGTTCTATACCGATGGTGACGGTCAGTTCGATATGGGTGAGATGCCGCCGTTGTTATCTTTGATGGATGAGTGCGACATTGTCAGCTGCTATCGAATTGATCGTCAGGAGAGTCCGGTGCGCAAATTAAACGCATGGTGCTGGACGAGGTTAGTCTGTTTGCTGTTTGGTCTTAAGGTTCGTGATATTGATTGTGCTTTCAAGCTTTACAAGCGAGAAATATTCGGCCGTATTGAGATGTCAAGTACAGGTGCTCTTATCGACGCTGAGATACTGGCTCGGGCAGTTCGTAAAGGTTATAAAATTATTCAAAGGCCTGTTCATCACTACCCTCGAACAGTTGGTGAGCAAACGGGTGCGAAAATCAGCGTGATTTTTCGAGCATTCAAAGAGTTGTTCAAGCTGTACAGCAAAATCCGCAAAGAGAACTGAAAAATCAAGTCCTACCAAACAAATCCGAAGTGTGAATTCCCTAATGTTTTAAACAGTGTCTGGAGAGTTTGAATTTTATTGGTACAATGGATTATATGAGTACGGACAAGTGCAATTTGTTTATATATGGTTCGCTGCGGGACAGGCGGATATTTCAGTCTGTAAGCGGATATAGTTTTACGCTTAAGCATACGAGAGCAAGTGATAAGGTCCTATTTGCAGAATTGGCTCTTCTAGCGGGGCATCGAAAAGTAAGCCCTGATAACGTGTATTTTTATGCGGTTGAGGGCAGTTCATCCCGAATCGAGGGTTTTGTTGTGCATGATGTTCCTCGGGATGCCATGAGTGAAATCGACCGCTACGAGGGGAAGCGTTATCAGCGTCAAAGAGTTTCTGTGAATACAGCCAACGGGCCTGTGAAGGCGGAGGCATATCTTGTCAGCCGTGAATCTATGGAGAAGCATTTCGGTGACAGGTTCCATGTCAACCTCATACATGAACTGTGGCTTAGAAAGCGGATTGACAGGTTTTTGAAGAGACGGACACGTCCCGGCGAACGTACGCTTGATGCCGAACTGGAGAGGCAAGCTGACAGAGAATTATTGGCGACAACCGAAAGAGACCTTGTAATCAGTCACTATCATACGGATGCGGTGAGCGACTTTTTTTTGGAGCATGAACTGAAGCGGCCTCGGCCCAGTATTAAACACCTGTACGATAATCCGAAAGCACAGAAGTTCATTGATAATTATCTGGACCTTGTAGTCAAGCAGGTGTTACTAAACCGGCTCGAAGAGAGAATTTACTCTCAATATCGATTCGAGCTGGACCATATGCGTAGTTCGCAGAGGTACTTTAACAGGTCAGTCAGTCTGTTGATAGCGCTACAGATGATTAATGCCAGCGATGACAATGTAAATATGGTACTCAACGAACGACGCCAGACGATGCCTTATGAGAAGTATGATTTGATTGATTGTATCAAGTATGCGGTTCGTGCAGCGAGAAGTCTTTTCGACCGCAGGGTTGCATGGTCCCATCTGATAAAGATACGGGCCAGTATGCAGCCAGGTCTTATTCCGCTCGGTGCGGAGATTGAACTTAGTAATGTCGGTTTTGCGGCAGTTGAGCCACAAAGAAGTAAGGTTAAAAGCTTTGATGAGAAGTATGATGGTTTCAGGTACTTTCATGATTTTCAGATGGAGGTTCTATCGTGGAAGCTGGGTGGTTATATAGATGACCATTCGGGTTCGACAGAACTTGCAGGTCGTCGTGGTTTTCTGGAGCTTGCACCGGGCAGGTTGAATATAGCCGGTGAATTGTCACGTCCTGCTACAGCGGACCCGTGGATGCTGAACCACTTAATAAGAGAAATCATTTTGTTTTATGGTGTTCGGCCGCATAGTCTGCATCTTTCATTTCAGTTGCGCCGCAGACAAATCGGCAATCAAAAACCCCTGCCGCTTGGTTTTGTGAAGTGCTTGCTTGCATTGGGTGGAGATTTGCAGCAGAAGGAGCCGGGCAGGCTTTGGATTTCGCGAATGGGCTATGATGAGATTACCCAACATGAATATGGTGAGGAGCTTGTGTTTGCCAGATGTGCCAGACGCAGATGGTATATGGGCGAGGATGATATAGCGGATAAGGTGCCGAAGCATGCGACGACTTATGTTCAGCAGTATAAATTCATCCGGCTGCAGGAGAAGGCCAACTATGAACCTTTGATTCTGTGCCTTAAGGGACTTCAGTTGGCGTATAATCCGGGGGATTATTTGACATACGAGCAGCTCAGAAGCAGTGCCAAGCTGAGACGAGAGTATAAAGAGCTCAAACGATGGGCGGCTGAGCCAACTGAAATTAGTCCTCAGGCAATAAGCATATTTATTAAAACTGTGCGAGAAGGTTTGATGACAGAGAGACATCATAATCCGTCCCATAGGTTATATTATATTGACTGGGCCGTTGGTGCCATAGACACGCAGCTTCGGATGTTCAACCAGAAGATTAAAGAATCAAAAAAGAGTTCAGGAAGCGCAGTACAGAACAAATATGACAAATGAACCGAAAAGCATCTTAATCATAAAACCAAGCGCACTTGGCGATATCATTCAGGCTTTGCCGAGCCTGGCGGCGCTGCGAAAGAGCTTTCCGGCGGCAGAAATAAGATGGCTGGTCAGAACCGAGTTTGCTCCTCTTATCAATAATCATTCGCATCTAACAGAGGCGATATTGTTTGACCGTAAGTTTTTGGGTAAGGCGTGGAAGAATCCAAAGGCACTGGCGGCACTTGTTTCATTGATTTTTAAGCTTCGCAAGTATAAATTCGATTTGGTTTTGGATTTGCAGGGTTTGTTCAGGACGGCGGTGCTTGGTTGGCTGAGCGGCTGTAAAGTGCGGGCTGGAATGGCGGGTGCGAGGGAGTTCGGCCACGTCTTTTATAACAGGAGAGTCAAGCAGGACAAAAGCTGCATCCATTTGGCGGATTATTATCTGAAAATTGCGGCAGCAGGGGGGACAAAGACAGGTGATGTTGAATTTATTTTGGGTGAATCAAACCCCGCCGCAAGCAGCGGCGCTAAACGGTTGTTAGATAGTAGTGATGTAAGTGGTTCAAAGTATGCAGTATTTGTTCCGGGTTCGGCGCATGCGGATAAGTGCTGGGCGACAGAAAATTTTGCAGAGCTGGCGGATAAGATTACAGAGAGATACGGGCTTTCAATAATCGCCGTAGGCACATCGGGAGAATCGACGCTTGCAGAGCAGATAAACAGTAAAGCAGAGACAGAAGTAATAAATCTAGCAGGTAAGACGGATATACCCGTGTTAGTTGAACTGTTGCGGACGGCGAAACTGGTTATTAGTAACGACACAGGGCCGGGGCATATCGCGGCAGCGTTTGGTATGCCAATAGTTTTAATATTCGGAAGAAGTAATCCATCGCGTGTGATGCCGTATGGAAGAGATGAGTGTGTGGCGGCGATTGAACCAATGACAAGGGGATTTAAGGCTGACAGCACCGACCCGAAGCACAGTATCGGTAATATCACTGTTGATGAAGTCTGGCAAAAGGTACTTGGACAAATGGATTAGATTTATTTGTCGGAAATCACATCGGCGCAGCGTTGACAGAGGTCGGAGTGGTCGGGGTTTTTGCCGACGCTAGGCCAGAAGTTCCAGCATCGCTGGCATTTTGGATGACTGCACTGGGTTGCTTTAATTTCAGTTTGGCCGTCCGTTTTTTCCAATATTACCTCGCTTACGATGCAAAGAGCGGCGAACTGCTCGAGACCAAGCTGTTCGATAAGATTTATTAATTCGTCATCACCGGTTGTGATTGTTACCGAGGCCTGCTGGTTACTTGCGATGGTTTTTTGTTGCCTAAGGCCTTCGAGGACTCTTAATACATCGTCACGCAGTGACATTATCTTGTTCCATTTGGCCTGGTCTGCGGTTGTGTCGATTGATTTATCAACTTGCGGCATGATTGTAAGATGAACACTTTCGACACTCTGTGATTTGTGCTGCATTGCAGTCCAGGCTTCTTCAGCGGTGTAGGCCAGTATTGGAGCGAGCATGCGAACCAGTGAATCCAGAATGTGGTACATTGCGGTCTGGCTGCTTCTGCGTACTTTGCTGTCGGCGGCGTCGCAGTAGAGCCTGTCTTTGAGTACATCCATGTAGATGCTGCTCATCTGAACGGTGCAGAAATTGTACAGCAGCGAAAAGACCCGGTGGAAAATGAAGTTTTCATAGTTGTCGTGAACCGCAGCGATTAGCTGTTGCAGTTGCTGCATTGCCCATTTGTCGATGTCGGACATGTCTTCGTAGGATACGCTGTGCTTTTGCGGGTCGAAATCGTAGATGTTGCCGAGCAGGTATCGTAGGGTGTTCCGAATTTTTCTATAGGCGTCCTGAGTTCTTCCGATTAGCTCATCATTGCAGCGAATATCTTCCTGATAGTTGACGCTTGCGACCCAGAGTCTGAGGATGTCTGCGCCGTATTTTGCGATTTCCTCCTGTGCGTTTATGTAATTGCCCAGTGACTTTGATTGCTTCATACCTTTTTCGTCGACGGTAAAGCCGTGTGTTAAAACGG
>JASFHM010000118.1:0-4937 GCA_050123215.1 Phycisphaerales bacterium
CACCAGATACAATGGTTGCCGCAGAACCGTAACCAACCCAATTGTTGTTGCCGCTGTAGTCACAGGGGTCTTCATCTTCAAACCGCAGCCACAGAACCGGGCTATTTTCATTCACCTCTTGGAAATATGAATTAGTATCCTTCGGAATACGAGGTTCGGGAACCGACTTATAAGTAATGACAAAATGGTGCCAAGCATCGTCATTGACGTCATATGGAAGGTCTATACCTAATGTTCCCGGTAAAATATTCAAGTTATTGGCCACCTCGCCTTTAAAAAGACCGTAACCTGCCTTTTTGTTGATGTAAAATCTGGCCCAGTCAGCACCGTCTGGGTTATCTTCGCCCCCCAAGACGTACTTGGCCCAAAACTCGACCGTCAAAATACCATCTATCCCGGTGCTGAATTCTCCGTTGTCATCCACATATATCGCACGACCGGCAGCATCAGCACCGCTATCAGGAAAGTCAATAGCATTACTGTCGGCATTGATACCAGGGACCTGGGCAAATGGGCTAACGCTACCCTGGACATTATATTCGCCGTCCGTTATTGATAAGCCTGAATTCTCAGCGACATCGCCGTCTCCAACAGTCTCGTCTTCAAATCTGAGCCACAGCAAAGGATTATCAGCCTGCACCGCGGCTTTATAGGCTGAGTTCGAAGAATTCGCATCATAGTGGGCCTGAATGCGTCCAAGACTCAAAAGCCCCTTGTAAATCGCAAATTCGTCCATCGCGCCGATGTATTCATTGTAGAAGTAGTCCTTGTTTGCGTTTCCTACTGATCCAATTGTTATGGGCTCTACGCCTGAGCCTCCAGAGAGAACATCGCCATAGTTAACGTCGTTGACCTCAACTCCGTCCAGATAAAGAGTTACTCTCGTATAAGAAGCCGGAGCCAACGCCGCCAGCGAAAGACAGAAAAACGCTACACCTATGATTATTAATCTTAATCTATATTCCATAGTACCTTCTCCTTACTATTCAAATAAGCTATGTTCGAATCATTTCACCAGAAGACCAAAACATTACAAACAATCATTCGGGTCCGGACTGTAGCAATAGAGCCAGCTTTCGGTAAGATGGACAAGGTCGTTAGCATCAACATCACAGTCCTTATCAAAATCATAGTTATAATAGTTCTTCTTATACATATAGACCTCTTCACAGCTCACAAGGTTGGGATCTGTAGATGAGCCTTTAAGTCTAATCTTGTCGATATCGAAGTAAATATCGGGATTTCTAACCTCCCATGTCAGAGTGTGTTCTCCCACAAAAAGAATGACCGGAAGCGGAACGCTAGCATATGCCCAATCCGTCCCTGATTGTGTAAGTGTACCTAATGCGATGTCGCCATCGAGGTAAAAGTACAGAACACAATCCTGATCAGTCTCTGCCGATTTGACACGGGCATTAAGCTCATATATTCCATCCGAATCTTTAGAATCGACAATGAGGTCATACGTCATGGATTCCTCATGGTCCAGATATCCAACCGCTGTTATATCATCGCCGTAGTCACCGATATCCGGGCCTAACCGTGTAGTACCCGGGTTTTCATTTCTCTGGTTCGTTTCGTATGCCACGTCATAGTCTTCGGCCTCGATTATGAATCCAGTCGTTATGCTATAGGTAACCGTAGGAATCTCTTTTTTACTTACAAGCTGAAGACCGTTTATAACGCCGTCATAAACCAGTGTCGCTGAATTCGTATCATCGATAAGCACATTTCCAAAGACCACATAATTCTGGCCCTCGACGAATGTACCCGTATAGCCGCCTGTAGTACTGTTACTGTCAGAGTAAGTGGGGGTTGAAAGCCAGAAGTTTCCATCGTTGGCACTATAAACATAGATATCGTACGTTCCACCGAATGCTCGGCCGTCTCTGTTATTCGGGTCTCCTCCAGTACCCGGGTCATTATTTGCCCATCCAAAAATATAAAGGCAAGGGTCCTCTGTCACCCCGTTGGCATCAAATCCATCATCCATCAGGCCTGTACCCGTCACATAGCCATGGTTACTTCCGGGGTCGCCAATCCACACTCCTGCAGCGTATGTACTTGGAATGTTAGGTTCGTTGTAATCGGGAAGATCTGCGCTTCTGACTGAACCCATCGGTTTGCCGAAGCCTTCATAATATGCTCTCCACTCGACATCGTTGGCGTCCGGATACACGGCCATCCCTGTATAAGCCGCATAATCGTCGCCATTGATGTCGATACTGATAACCTCTGTTGACCAGGCTATTCCAGCGATACCGAGACACAATAAGAAAACAGTTAGTAATTTCATTTTTTCCATCTTGATACCTCCTGAATGTTTATTGTATTTTACTCTATTCACCAATTTCCCTCACACATCCTTATCATCATCCTCGATTTGACCAGTCCTGCTCAACTTTTTACCTCTTTTATTCCTCCTTTGTTAAAAACAATAAAACAGTTCTTTTCCCCAAAAACAGTTTATTTTCAACTATTATGGTTTTTCATACCTTTTTAATGGTTGTGTTGTTGACGCTCTCACAATCAAATTTGGCAAAAGCTTTTTGCACTCAGGCTCATCGTCTCGTGATTTGAGCTGTTTCAGCATCATCTTAGCCGCTGCCTGCCCCATCTTTCTTGACGGCACAGCAACGGTAGTAAGTGCCGGAGTAACAATGTCACACATGTATTCATCATTGAAACAAATCAGGCTGACCTGCTCCGGGATACGTATATCAAGCATATTTGCTCTATGCAGTATCTTCAGTGCTTCTATGTGGTCGTAAGCAAGGATGGCTGTGGCGTGATGCTTCAGAATAGCTGAAGCCAGAAAAGCCGGCCCGGAGCGGAAAATCCTGTCATGCCCGGGCACCGGAGTCAGACCATGTTTTGATAACTCAGATAAATATGTCTTATGACGGTCTTCAATACTTCGGTGTCTTCTGTGCTCAGATGTGGGACCTGCATAAGCAATACGATAATGCCCAAGATCCATCAGATAACCCATTGCACGCCGAGTACCCTCAACATCATCGGGAATAACAGAAGAACTGCTTGGACCACCGACACCATTAACAACAACATACGGTAGTTTTATCCTTTCCATTTGCTCGATTGTCTGTTGAGAACATTCCTGAAGCACAACCGCACCATCAATCCTCCATGAGGGCAGTTCTGTGTTTTCTTTCTCCAAATTTGGTACCGTGACACAAACGTCATAACCACTATCATGGAAGGCACGCACACTCGCATCAATTATTTCCATATACATATTTCCCGGCCAACCGAAAATCACCTCGCTTCCAAGAACTCCAACCATTTTTGTTTGTCGCTTTACAAGGTTCTTAGCAGCAAGATTTGGCCTGTAGCCTAACGCATCAGCAACCCTGGTGATTCTTTGGCGAACTTCTTTGCTGACCGAAAAGCCATGCTCGTAGTTACCATTCAGCACACGGCTCACGGTAGCTTGGCTTACACCACAATGCGCAGCTACCTCTCTGACTGTAGGTACCGAGTTATTCTCAGCCACAATCATCTCCGGCAAAAGAACTAAAGCCTGAATTTCTTAATTCTAGAAAACAAGTAAACGTTTACTCATACCATATCACCATCGCCTTAACCCGTCAAGAATTTTTGCTTTTTTATTTTTCTGATTTTTAGCTTTTTGTAAAAAAAGCTGGTTCTTAGGACCGTGATGGGCTCTAAAGCCCCATAAAATCCCGTCTATACCGATAAAATTTTTCCAATACCCTTGACATACTACCGTACATTTAGGTATAAAATATACAGCTCAGTAATCGTTTACTGGGGCACAGCCGGAGTTTTGGGTTGTGAGAAGGACTTTCTGCCCTAATCAACCTCCAGAAGAGCCTTCTATGAGAGCCCGCACATACGAGAAGTGATGAAAATTAACAAAAACGCTGTTAAAGCAGGACATTTTAGGGTTTTTACAACCCTAATTAGTTTTTTTCTTGCTCACTTTACAGCAAAATCTGATAATCTACTGTCAAATCCAGGTTTTGAGACGATCCCAACTACATATCAGCAAGCACAAGATTACGGCTTAGCTCTGCGAGGTAACCCCAACGGTGATTGCAGCATCGATTATTCAGACCCGCAAATTCCGCCGAATCAATGGCTTTCAACGGAACCTGCCCCAATATCACCCTATATATATGAAGATTATCAAGTGGACTTCTTGGACTTCGCATACCCAACGCTCGACCGGCTCAACTGTAATAACCTAAAGCAAATGGGGTACACACATAACTGATAGGCAAATTCAGGACTTGAAAGGAGAATAAACGATGACGCAAAAAAGCCTGCTCAGATACTCTCTTCTTATCTTAAGTGTATTAATTGTACAATGTTACGGTGCAACAGGCACGATTAATACAGGTACGCGCTATCAGGAGATTGAAGGTTTTGGCGCAGCCGGTGCCTGGTATGAAAACTATCTTACCAGTAACAGCAAAAGAGAAGAGCTTTATGACTTATTCTTCGACGAATTGGGGATTGACATATACAGGGTTCGTAATACCTACGATTACGATTCCGGCTACATGTCCAACACAGGTACTATCGTAGGCGAAGCGTTAGAGCGCAATCCAAACTTAAAAATTCTGATTTCCTCGTGGTCACCGCCCGGCTCTCTCAAAAGTAATGGCGATACATCTGGCGGCGGTAACGCAACTCTCGCTGGGGGGCCAAGCAGTTACGTATATTCACAGTTCGCTGACTGGTGGGCAGACAGTATAACTTCGTGGTCTGGTTACGGTGTAGATGCTGACTATATCAGTATACAAAACGAATGCGACTATGATGCCAGTTGGGATTCCTGCCGATTTGACCCAACAGAAAACTCGAGCGTTGCCGGCTATAACCAAGCCTTCGAAGCCGTTTATAGCGAGGTGTATTCAAGGTTCGGCTCATCTATGCCGAAGATGATTGCG
>JASFHM010000119.1:0-4930 GCA_050123215.1 Phycisphaerales bacterium
AAACACTATCTGGAACTGCTATACAGAGCTTACGAGCGAAAACTGAACACTTAACATCTCCACAAAACTAAAATGTTACCTTCCTTCGTTCGGAGCTAAAACCAAAATGAGTGTGGCAATCGGACCAACCAATAGAGTAATTAAGAACCAATTCAGGGCACTTCTCTTTTTGGTTTGTGCAATCGCTGCATTTACTAGCGCAAGCGTCCCCCAACCAATAGCATATCCCGACATTCGTGTCTCCTGCCGTAAATTAATCGAACTTTCAATTCTACCCCACCTTCGCAGCCATAATAGCACTAACGCCGGTATTTTTTCTCTGGCGGACCTGGTCAACGAAGGCTTCAAGGCGTGTCGTCAGGGCTGGGTCCTCCTGACCGTCGAAGCTTATATTAAGAATCGGCATATTATCGCAGTCTTTACTTATTCGCTGCGTTTGAGTGCTAACGATTGTCGACGGCATACAGCTAAAAGGCATCACATTAACAACGCCGCCGAATCCATTATGATGATATTCTACCATCTTGCCGACACTTAATACGGCTTCGCCTTCGAAGCTGTCGTGCAGATATGGTCCGGCCAATTCCAGCACATGCTCAGTCGGTTCTTCTGTAAGCGGTCCAAACTTTGCTTCGAGCGGGCCGGCTAATGTTTTTTCAAGCCGATGCTGGAAAAAGTCCTGCGCGACGTTGGCGAACCAGTTGCGATACTTTTGGCGGCGATTAGCCATTCTTTTTCTTGTAACGTTAGTATAGTAGACCCACTCGCTCAGCGAGGCCAAATCGCAAGCGGCACCGAGTTCTTCCAGCCTCTGGACGATATTGGAATTAGCGAAAGGATGACTGCGCACGTAAATCTCGCCGACAATGCCTATGCGGGGCTTTCGCACAGAATAATCAAGCTGCAGCTCGGCGAAATCTTCCGCGATAGAAGTCATAAGGCCAACCTTTCGGCCGAGGTTTAATCCCTTCTCGACAGCTTCAATGTATCTCTTGAGGGACCTCTCGTAAGTTCTCTGCGCCAACTGGCGGTTCTTGGCAAAAGGTCTGATGCGCATAATCAGCTTATGCAACAAATCAACCCCGACAGATGCAATCCACAAATCTTTCAGCAGTGTCGCGCCGGCCGAGCCGTCCATCGACTGCGCAAAGTGCTGATAAAACCTGTCGTCCTGATTTGGTGACACGATTGGTATATCTCCGGCGCCAGCGTATTTGAGCACGAGCCTGTGCATGCAGTTGTACATCCCGAATCGGCATGGGCCGGAACCTCCGGGCATGAAGAACGCCAGTTGTTCCGGGTCGCTGGTCTCGATAAGCTTAATCATGTCACCCGTAGTTATCGCACACGGCAAACATTCTTTACCAGTTGTATATCGTCTGCCATCCATTAAAGCAGCTTCATCAGCCAATGGTATAACTTCAGCCGGCTGGCTGTAAGACCTGAAACACGCTGCGACAGCATAAGAACAATCGCCCATGTAAGGAACGTAGAGCGTTCTGCCTTTATTAACAGTCGTGCGCCATGTTAATTTTTTAATGTCTTCGGCCCTAATGGTCTTTACATCGTAATGTTTTAAACTTTCCAGGAATGCTTCGAGCCTGGTTATAAGCCCGGCATCGGCGGAGTGCTCATCGAGCTCGAGCTGGAGACAGGGCTTTTTGCCCATGATATCCTTGAAAAATGTCAGTAAGAACGAATCGGGCCCGCAACTAAAATTAGAAAGATATATCGCGTATAATCTCGGATCATCCCGCACTATCTCGGCTGCGCGAAGTATCTTCTGACCGTAACTCCAATAAACTTCCTTATGCAATTTCTTGTCGCTCAGTGGAGCTTGGTCTAAATCGAGCATCTCCATCGGTATAACTTTAACACCCTGCTCGGCGAGCTTTTTCGGAAGCTGCAGGTTAACGCCGTTGTCACAGCCGTTATAAGGCCGGGATATCAACACAAACAGCTTCTGACCGGGTGTGACCTCATCCAGTATTTCTTTCCCTTTCAGCCTCAGGGATGCATAAAATTTCTCCTGCGCTTTGCGGGCCTTCTTCAAAGCAGATTTAACTTTCGACATCGGCACAGCCAATTCGGCACCAAGCTCAATAAAGCCTTTCGTTAGCAGCTTATCGCCCTCGCCGAAACGCATCGGAACCGACAGTATCTTTGTCCTGCCAAGCTTATCTTTAAATGCACTGCGAACCTGGTAAGGAAACGACTGGACATAGGGACACAATTGGTTGTGCTCGTTCTCAGGGAAACTTTCTTTCATCGACACAATACTCGGGATGAATATATAGTCCGGCTGTTTGTCGAGCAGCTCCGCTATATGGCCGTATGCCACCTTGACCGGAAAACAAGTCTGCGCCGTAACTAGTTCGACGCCTCTATGGATAATTCTTTTGTCGCTTTCGTTCGACAGGATTACATCAAAGCCCAGCTCCTTAAGAAACGTGCCGAACATCGGCAACAACTGCCAGAAAACAAGAGCCCTCGGAATGCCTATGGTAACAGCTTTACCACCGGTGCGGTTCTTCTCAGAGAGGCCTGCACATTCAAGCATCACTTGATTGCGATACCTGAACGCTTCACCGTCGCCGGTTGCTTTCGCTTTCTTTTTCAGGTTGTAACGGTCGCACCGCGAACCGTAATAAAGCGGCTCACAATTCGGCAATTGGACCTTCTTTATCTCGCAGTTGTTCGGGCAATGCTCGCAAGTGAATGATTCGACACTGTAGTCTACATGCACCAAACTGTCAAAGCCTCGGAACCGACTTTCTGTCGTCCGGCCTTGTTCGGCTGCAACTTTTGCCATGTGCTCAGCGGCTATCGACGCCGCACCAAGCGCGCCAGTGACCTCGTGATGGTCCGGCACCATGATAGGCTTACCTGTAACCTTCTCGAACGCCGCCCACACGGCTTTGTTAAAAGCTGTACCACCCTGGAAACAAATGTTATTTCCGATTCTGCGCCTGCCGACGACACGATTAAGGTAATTAGCAACAATCGAATAACTCAGGCCCGCCACTAAATCGGGTGTTTCGGCTCCCTGTTGCTGGTAGCTGAGCAAGTCGGACTCCATAAATACGGTACATCTTTCGCCGAGCTTAATCGGCGCTTTGCTTTGAAACGCGAGGTTTGCAAATTCCTCGTTGATACTTATCCCCAGCCGCTGGGCCTGCTCCTCGAGGAACGACCCCGTCCCAGCCGCGCAGGCGTGGTTCATTTCGAAATCCACGACAACACCGTTCTCCAGAGAAATATATTTGCTATCCTGTCCCCCGATTTCAAAAATAGTGTCGACCTTCGGGTTCACTATAGCAGCGCCGGCAGCTTGTGCGGTGATTTCATTGATGACAATGTCGGCACCGATGAAATCTCCCGTAAGGTACCTGCCCGAGCCGGTCGTCGCAGCACCTAATATATTCACTTTGCCTTCAACTTTTTTTCCAACTATGTCAAGCCCTTGTCGAACTGCCTCGAGAGGCCGGCCAGCCGTCATTAAATACGCCTTAGCCAAGACGCGTTTTCGGCTGTCCATCACAACCACATTCGTACTTATCGAACCGACATCAACACCGAGGTAAGCATCTATCGGTTCAGCAGCCTGGCTCAACAATTCGTCATGGACTTTGCTGACCGGTGGTGGCAAAGTCGGCTTGGCAAGCGATTCCCGCCTCGGCGCGTGCTTGAGAGCTGAGTCACGTCCGGCTATGTGCTCATCGAGAGCTCCAAAATCTATTTCACTGTTTTTCTCACTCGCAGCTTTTGCGATAAGGGCCGCACCTATGGCACCTGTGAAAAAGTGTTCTTCAGGAACAACTAACTGGCCATGCTCAAGCTCAAAAACGTCTTCGAGCGCACGAACAACGCCAACATTAGCTGCTACACCACCCGTAAATACAATTGGTTTCACAAATTCTCTGCCCGAGCCGAGATTACTCTTTAAATTCCGCGCCAAGGCCAAACACAATCCGGCTAAGATATCACAGTTTGGCGTAGCCTGCTGCTGGAGGTGGATCATGTCACTTTTAGCAAAGACCGAGCATCGGCCAGCCATGCGAGGAACATTTTTGCTTTGCATCGCAAGCTCGCCGAACTCACCCTCAATGTCTATTCCTAATCGCTCGGCCTGTTGGTCAAGGAACGAACCCGTACCCGCCGCACAAACCGTATTCAGCGCAAAATCTCTAACTCGAACTCCATCGCCGTCGCGCACAAGGAAAATGAGCTTCGTATCCTGGCCACCCATCTCTATAACGCTTGCCTGATCAAACCGTGGATACAAGTGCGCGATTGCGCGCGCCTGCGCGGGGACCTCATTGACGAATGGTATCCGAAGCAGCTTAGCAACGAGGCGACCGGTAGCTCCGGTTGCTGAGGCTGTGCGAATATCTGCGGGTCTGAATCTGCTTAATAAAACTTTCAGTTGCGATTGCAGTGTCTCAACAGGGCGGCCCATTGTACGGCGGTAGCTGGAAAACAAGATTGCGCCGCGCTGGTCAAGCACTACGACGTCGCTACTTGTCGAACCAATGTCTATGCCTACATATAACCCGCCGATGCCCCTAATCAGCTGAGGAACTCGGCCTTTCTTAATGTCAGATGTAACATACTTGCCGTCTGACTTTATTTCCATTTTTTCCTCCACAGTTTCCTAATCCGATAATACTAACTACAATGCGTTTTTAATTCCAGTGCTTTTGTTTTGTGTCACTTACCTAAGAGGCCTGTATCACAGGCCCGCAAGGCGAGTCGTCTATATATATATCGTGCATATATATACTATATACACGTAAGCACTCGTGTCAAGCGGTTTTTTCGCTATTTTTAATTGGAAGGGTCGCTATTAGTGGCTGTGGAAAACCTGTTAAATACCCTGTTAACGCCCCGAGAAGACGTATAGGGCGACATGCGGCCTCAAGGTTTCCAT
>JASFHM010000120.1:0-4921 GCA_050123215.1 Phycisphaerales bacterium
ATTCTTCAACTCCATATGCGTCCAGTGATACAACGGGTTACACAACGTACAGGGCACGGTCTCTGCCCATTTTTCGAATTTTTCCCAGTCACCAGCATCACCGGTGCAGTACTTTTCATCAACACCATTGGTTCTCATAGCCCGCCACTTGTAGTGGTCACCATACAGCCAGGCTTGAGTGATATTGTCGAACTGACGGTCAGATATAATTTCTTCAGCCGGTAGATGACAATGATAGTCATATACAGGCATATCGGCTGCATATTCATGATAAAGTTTCTTTGCCGCTTTGCTCTGAAGCAAAAAATCTTCATGTATGAATGGTTTGGCCATTATAAGCACCTCTAAATCATTCCTTTTTCATCGGTCCTTAGACAACATAGGTCGAAGCGCTCGTGCTTCCGCCCCTGCCGGTCCAGTTCGTATGGAAGAACTCGCCGCGAGGTTTATCGACACGTTCGTAAGTATGCGCGCCGAAATAGTCACGCTGTGCCTGCAGCAGATTGGCCGGAAGTCTCTCATGGCGATAGCCGTCATAATACGCTAAAGCCGCACTGATTGCAGGAACCGGAATGCCCATCTCGACTGCCGTGGTAACCACTCTTCGCCATGATGCCTGTGCCTTTTCAACCGCATTTTTGAAGAACGGGTCTAACAGTAAATTGTCGATGTTCGGGTTCTTGTCGAATGCTTTTTTAATCTCACCCAGAAATGCCGAACGAATAATACAACCACCACGCCACATCAAAGCGATTCCGCCATAGTTGAGATTCCAGTTATACTCAGCCGCTGCAGCCTGCATCAATTGATAACCCTGTGCATAGCTTACAATCTTCGACGCGTATAATGCCTGTCGTAAATCTTCGACAAAAGCCTTCTTGTCACCGCTGAACTTCTGCTTAGGCCCGCTTAATACCTTCGAAGCCATAGCACGTTTTTCCTTCAAAGCTGAAAGACAGCGGGCAAAAACAGCCTCGCCAATCAACGTCAAAGGCTGACCCAAATCCAAAGCAGCTATCGCGGTCCACTTACCGGTACCCTTCTGACCTGCGGTATCGAGTATCAGGTCTATCACTTCGTTGCCGTCCTCATCTTTATAACCGAGAATGTCACGTGTTATCTCGATAAGATATGAATCCAGTTCACCCTGGTTCCACTCGGTTAAAACCTCATGCATTTCCTGATTTGTCATACCGAGACCTTCCTTCATCATCTGGTAGGTCTCACAAATCATCTGCATGTCGCCGTACTCGATTCCGTTATGGACCATCTTAACAAAATGCCCGGCTCCGTTTTCACCAACCCAGTCACAGCAAGGCTCGCCTTTTTCGGTCTTCGCACAAACCGACTGGAATATAGATTTTACATGTTCCCACGCCTGTGGTGAACCGCCCGGCATCATCGATGGGCCCTTCAACGCACCTTCCTCGCCGCCGGAAACACCTGTGCCGATATAGAGCTTACCCTTACTTTCGGCATATTCGGTTCTGCGGATGGTGTCGGGAAAATGTGAGTTGCCGCCGTCGATAAGAATATCGCCGTCTTCTAATAGAGGCATGAACTGTTCAATAAAGGCGTCAACGGGCTTACCCGCCTTAACCATCAGCATCACTCGCCGGGGTTTTTTCAGATTATCAACCAATTCCTGCGGCGTGTGACATCCAATAATGTTCTTACCTTTGGCCCGGCCATTGATAAAGTTATCAACTTTCTCGACCGTCCTGTTATAGCAGGCTACTGTAAAGCCTTTGCTTTCCATATTCAGAATCAGGTTCTCACCCATCACCGCTAAACCTACAACACCAATATCTGCTTTTGACATCTTTTAATTCTCCGTAGATTTTAATTAATTTTTCATATTACAATCTTAATTAACGTTTAACTCTTGCGTTACCTTCCCATATACTCCAGATTTGATCTTCGTCAGCAGGCTGAGCATAATCAGTGAGCATTGTAGTGGTCAGTGCACCGGTGGCCCAGGCAAATCTGGCACACTTTTTCACATCCCAGCCTTTTAGTATGCCGTAAAGCAAACCGCCGACAAAGCTGTCGCCTCCACCGATACGGTCGAGAACACCTATTTCACGAGGCTTGATAATCTCCCACTCTTTGCTGTCGGTAACCAATGCGCCCCACATATGGCAGTTTGCCGATACAACCTGGCGAAGCGTTGTCCCAAAGTAGGTGGCATTGGGATAGGTCTTTTGAACTCTGCCTATCATTTCCTTAAAGCTGTCGATTTTCTCATCAAGCCCCTGACCACCGGCTTCGGGTCCCTTTATACCAAGGCTAAGCTGAAAGTCTTCTTCATTGCCGATGAGTATATCACTGCAAGATGCAATCTCGGCAAACGCTTCGGCAAGTTCTTTTTCTCTGCCCTTCCAGAAGCTCGCTCTGTAATTGAGGTCGAACGATATTAATGAGCCGTTTTTCTTGGCAACGCGGGCAATATCGAGACAGAATTTGCTGGTCTTAGGCGAAAGTGCTGCAATAAGTCCTGAAAGGTGTACAATCCTAGCCCCTTCTTTTGCAAAAATTCTGTCAAGGTCAAAGTCATCAACGCTAAGTTCACGGCCGACCTCGCCGGCTCTGTCATTATGAACCCTCGGTCCGCGAGAGCCCCAGCCGCAGTCGGCCATATTGATTTGATGGCGATAGCCCCATGGGCCGCCCTGTTCGACCTCAGGACCCTCAACGTCCATTCCACGGCTTTTGAGGTCATCCTTTATAAAGCGGGCTACCGGACTTCCCTTTACAAATGCCGTCAACACCTTAACCGGCAAACCGAGATACGAAGAAACACTTGCTACGTTGCTTTCGGCGCTGGTTGCCTGCATCTTGAAAATGTCGCTGCAATGAAACGGCTGCGAATCAACAGGTGTCAATCGAAGCCCCATGCTGGTTGCAACAAGCATGGAATATTTTTTTGATGCGGTTTCAGTCATTTTTTTACTCCATAAAAATTATCTTATTAAGAATTAAATCTTTGCTTCCAGGACCAAAGCCCCAATCCCGGATTAGAGATGCAATAAACTTCTTCTCCACCGACAGTATTAAAACCATCCTTGAGATTATCCGGATTGTATCTTTTCATCATTTCATCGAGATCGGCATATCTGAAATTAACTGATTCAATTTCTTCTTTGGTTAATTTGCCGGGACAATAAGTTATGTTAAATCTTCCTTCGCTCGAACCATGTATAAGATGCGCTGCGGCGCTTAGATTTTTTTTCAGGTCTTCGTTTTCCTTTACTAGTTCGAGCACCCGCGGTGTACCGACATAACCGTATTTGCGTATCAGCCTGTCGATGTCCGCGTCCTCTCCGAACTCACACACCGCCGGGGCCAAAACGATAAGCTCTCCGCCGTCTGCCATAGCCATCCGCGTTCGATAGATGCTCTTATTGCCCAGCCAGGTGCTTTTGTACTCACTCGGGTCAAGATAGACAACGACTTTTTGCAGCGGCTTATCGAGCATCTCGAAATTCACCTTCAATGACAGCTCAGCGGCCAAGTTAAAGCACTCCATATCATCACCGATAAACAGCCCCCGCACTTTCAACTCGCCCTGCTGGTCCCTTCCAACAACTGTGAGAACATAAACTATGGGCAGATGGCCTGCAAAATGCTCACTTGCATAATTAATGACGCGACGAACAGGTGTGTCGGCCCGGCCCATCATCTTTTCCATGCCGTAGGCGGCGCCGAGAAAATGGCTTTTGTTGATTCCTTCCTGCCCACCAGTTCCTACGAAGATATTCTTGTTGTAGTTGGCCATGCCGATTACTTCATGTGGAACGACCTGGCCTATAGAGAGAATCAAATCGAAGTTACCCTCAACCAGCAGCTTATTTACCTGCGCCGGCCAGGGATAATCAACAACTCCCCCGCTTACTTGTTTGACATAACCAGCGGGAACTTCACCTAACGTAACAACATCATCCCGCCAGTTATGAACGCGGAAAAGCTCAAGCGGTATCTCGCCGAACATTTGCCGAAGCTGCTGTTCGCTCATAGCCGAATGTGTGCCCAAAGCCGGCAGAACATCTGCCAGCTTTGGGCCGTAATATCTCCAGACCATCTCAGTCAGCTTACCCGCCTGTGAATGCAGTCTGGTCAAATCCGGTGGAATCGCTAAGACTTTTTTGCGAGCGCCAAGCTTATCCAGCGCCGCAATCAGACCCCGTTCCAGGTCTGCTTCACCTATCTGTTCATTTTCGCTACCACGACTGAAGTAGAGCATAAAGGTATCTCATGAGTCAGGATTTATTATACGCCGCTAAATGCCGAGAAACCGCCGTCAACCGGAACAACAATACCTGTCACGAATTTCGATGCATCACTCAAAAGCCACAGCACCGTCCCTAACAGATCATCCGGCGCACCAAACCGCCCCATAGGGGTATGGTCGATGATTGTCTTGCCGCGTGCGGTCAATTCTCCGGTTTTTTCATCGGTTAATAGGAAACGATTCTGCTCGGTCAAAAAGAAACCCGGCGCAATCGCGTTGACCCGAATATCTCTTGAGTAATTCTGACACATATGAACCGCCAGCCACTGCGTAAAATTACTTATCGCAGCCTTGGCAGCCGAATAAGCCGCAATCTTGGTCAAAGGCCGAAATGCATTCATACTCGAAACGTTCAGTATAATACCGCTGCCTTTTTCGGCCATCTCCGCACCGAAGACCTGTGACGGCAAAAGCGTACCTATAAAATTCAAATCAAACACAAACCGAATTGCCTCAGGTGGCAAATCAAAGAAAGACATCTCTGGAGAAGTTGTTGCTTCTTTTTTATTGCCTCCGGCGCCGCTTATCAAAATATCCACAGAACCATACTCAGCAGTAATTTTATCTTTAGCTTGCTCTATAGTATTTTTTTCAAGCACGTTACATTTAATAGAAATGGCCTGTCCTTTC
>JASFHM010000121.1:0-4904 GCA_050123215.1 Phycisphaerales bacterium
GCCAGCAATCTTATTGTCCATACCTGACTTTTCGAATCTTCCATACTTTTTCTCCCCCGAGAAACTAACTCAAGTATTTTTTCCGCAGCATTTTTTGTATTTTTTGCCGCTGCCGCAGGGGCAGGGATCGTTTCGGCCAACCTTGGGACCCTGCAGTTTGATTTGCTTAACTTTTACTTCGCCTTGCGGGGCCTGAGCTGCGGCGCGCTGGCGTTCGGCCATCGCGAACTGGCCCACCTCATCGTGGGCGGTCTGGCTGACTTGGTAGACACTTCTGGCCTGGGCGCCGGCTTCGAGGCGAACTTTGAATATCACGTCGGTGACGCGGTCCTCGACGGTGTCGAGCATTTCGTTGAACATTCGATAGCCTTCGCGTTTGTATTCTATTTTAGGGTCTTTCTCGGCCATGGAACGCATCCAGATACTGTGCTTGAGATGGTCCATTGCATAGAGATGGTCTTTCCATGTGCCGTCGTAGACCTGCAGCAGGACGTATCTCTCAAGGTCAGAGAGTTCTTTTCGCAAAAATTCTCGGCCTGCTTCGTTTAGTCTGTCCGTGAGAAATTCTCTATCGGACAGTTCTTCTTCGCTTAGGCTTGCCTCGAACCTTTCGTTAGCCCAGTCTTTTAGTCGGTCAATCTCGAGCTCACTTAGTTTGCTGCTGATTTCTTTTTCAAGCTCGCCGTCGTTGTAGCTGCGACTCAATTCGAGAAGCTGTTTATGTAATGTACTTGGTTTGGTGTTCTGGATTTGCTCGACGGAGAGGTCGGCGTTGTATTTTTTCTTTGCCCATTCGGCCAGAGATTCGAAACCATAGACATTCGCGCCTTGCGGACCGTAGGCCATGTTCATAGCAAATTCGATGGGATATTCGATTTCACGTTGTTTGTATTGTTGGGCAGCCTTTTCGAGAACAAGCTGCTGAGTTTGTTCTTGCTTATTATCTATTATTGATTGCAGGTCGAGTTTGATATTGAACTTGGCGCGGACCCAGTCGGCGAACATTTTTGCGGCAAAATCGTCTCTTAGAAATTCATCGAGCTGAGAGCAGTCTTTTTTATCGACCTGCTCGGACGCAGCATCGGCTAACTGGTCTTCAATTTCTTCGGGGGACTGCTGTTTTACCTTCGAGGGACTGAGGTTAACTTTGAACGCGCTCATGGCCCATTTACAAAGTCCGTTTACGTCCCACGTTTTAGGGTCGGAATAATCTTCGAGATATTCACCGAGTGAGAGTGAAATCTCATTCGTGACGGTTTCTTTGGCTTGCCGCTTTATCAATTGTTCGATTTCTTCGGCCTTGATATTTCTAATATCTGAGAGCCTTAAATCGACGCCGAAAGTGGTTCTGGCCCATTCGATGATGCACTTTTGGGGATAATCCGCAGCAAGTATTGTTTCACAGTTCTTAGTAATCGTCGAAGCAATCATATCCTGTATGATTTGCTTCAGGCCGGTTCCTCTTATAATTTCGCGTCTGCGCGAATAGAAAATGTTTCGTTGATAGTCCATGACCTCGTCGTATTCGAGCAGGGACTTTCTTGCTTCGAAGTTTCTTTCTTCAACTTTTTTTTGCGCCTTTTCGATACCTTTTGTGATTCTGGAATGATAGATAGGCTGACCTTCTTCCCACCCTATCCAAGAGAGCGCTTTTACGGTCCACTCAGGGGCGAAGAGCCTCATAAGGTCATCATCAAAGCTCAGGAAAAATTGTGTCGAGCCCGGGTCGCCTTGTCGACCACACCGACCCCTTAGCTGATTGTCGATACGGCGGGCTTCGTGGCGTTCGGTGCCCAATACGTGTAGACCACCCATCGCTGCGACACCTTCACCCAGTACAATATCGGTTCCGCGTCCGGCCATGTTCGTAGCGATTGTGACATTACCTCTCATTTTACCGTCGCGTCCGGCATGTTGCTGGCCTGCTTTTGCGACAATCATAGCTTCGCGTTCATGCTGCTTCGCATTGAGCAGCTCGTGCTCGATACCGAAACGCTTTGTCAGTGCGGCCGAAAGCGCTTCGTTCTTTTCGATACTTACCGTTCCGACAAGTACGGGCTTGCCCGAACTGCTTACTTCGTTTATATCTTCGATGATAGCATTGAATTTTTCCTTGGAGCTTTTGTAGATGACGTCATTTATGTCATCACGGATGCAGGGTTTATTGGTCGGTATCGAGACTACTTCAAGCTTATAGATATTCATAAACTCTTCGGACTCAGTCAGTGCGGTACCTGTCATACCGGCAATCTGGCCGTATAGTTTGAAGAAATTCTGTAGCGTTACCGTCGCCAGCGTTTGTGTTTCCTCTTTGACCTGGACATTTTCTTTTGCTTCGACGGCCTGGTGGAGACCGTCGGACCATTGCCGACCGTGCATCAACCGACCTGTGAACTCATCAACGATTATGACTTTGCCGTCCATTACGACATAATCTTTTTCCTTCTCGAAGGTGACATGTGCTCGAAGGGCCTGCTCTAGCAGGTGAGGCCATTCCATGTTCGAGCCGGTAAAGAACGAGCCGAGTCCCGCTATTTCCTGGGCAGCTCCTACACCTTCGTGTGTGAGATGTACAGCCTTTCGGTCGTACTCGACTTCATAATACTGCGTAGCCTGCTCAAGTCCTGCCCTTGCGGACTCAAGGTCCCTTTCGTTTTGCTCAATTACCTTTTGCGCCTTTTCGATTCGTTTTTCATCTTTGCTCTTTTTCGCTTCGCTCAATTCACCCTGTGCGTTAGCGATAGTTCTTTCTGCGGTGTCGATTTTCTTTTTCACAGAGTCGTACTGTCCCTGGAGTGACATTAGCTTTCGCGCGACTTCGTCGGCCTTTTTATATCTGGAGACATCATCGAATGCCGGTCCTGAGATAATCAAAGGCGTTCTGGCTTCGTCAATCAGAATCGAGTCGACCTCGTCAATAATCGCGTACTGAAGCTCGCCCTGGACCATCTGCTGCATGGACACTTTCATATTGTCACGAAGATAGTCGAATCCGAACTCGTTATTCGTGCCGTAGCATATATCAGACTCATATTGCGTGCGCCTCTCATCACCGGCGGTATCCATGTCGGCCTGTATCGCTCCGACGGTCAGCCCCAGGGCTCGATAGACCGGGCCCATCCATTCGGCGTCACGCTTGGCGAGGTAATCGTTGACAGTAATGATATGAACTCTTCTTCCGGTCAGATGGACGAGATACGCGGCCAGAGTTGCTACAAGGGTCTTTCCTTCGCCGGTGGCCATCTCGGCAATTTTTCCGTCATAGAGCACATTACCCCCGATGAGCTGGACGTCAAAGTGTCGCATATTAACGTTACGTCTGGCAGCTTCTCTTACGACGGCAAAAGCCTCGGGCAGGATATCCTCCGGATGTGTGTCTTCAGCAAGTTTAGATTTGAACTCGGCAGTTTTGTCTTTCAACTGCTCGTCGGTGAGGGCTTTTACCTGCTGCTCGAACTGGCCCGCCTCTTTAGCAATGGCCGAATACGATTTTACCAGCCGCTCGTTCCTTGAGCCGAAAATTTTGACCAGCAGCTTACTTATTTTGTTTATCGGCATTCGCCGTGTCTCGCATCTCGGTTTCAGGAATCTTTTACGCGGGTTAGGTATTGGCCTGTTCGCGTATCGACTCTTATCATTTCACCAACCTTGATAAAAGGCGGGACCTGCACAACCAGACCGGTCTCAAGCGTGGCCGGTTTGTTCTGATTTGTCGCGGTAGCGCCTTTTATTTCGGGCGGGGTATCCGTCACTTCCAAATCCACGGTGTTAGGCAGATTGACAATAACAGGCTTGCCTTCGTACATTGAAACTTCAATCTGGGTGTTAGGCTTGCAGTACTTGGTGCCTTCTCCAAAGGCATCGTCATCAAGAGTTATCTGCTCGTAGTTGTTAATGTCCATCATGACATGCTCAGAGCCGCTCGAGTACAGATATTCATATTTGCGTCTGTCAAGATATGCCTCTTCGATTGTGTCTTCCGAGCGTATCCGGATATTCTGAATCGAGCCATCCTCGAGACTCTTGAGCTTGGTCTGATAGACAGCCCCGCCTTTACCGAGCTTGACATGCTGGTAATCAACAATCCAATAGAGCTTACCGTCGACTTTGACGGTCTGGCCTTTCTGCATCTGTGACGCCTTCATACGAATCTCCAAGAAATCACAATTATAAAACAGAATTCTAAATTGAGTAAACTGAGAGTATCTCAAAAACAGGCCTGATAGTCAATCATTGAGTTTTTACTGCTCCACCACCCGGATAAACCCTGAACTCTCGGCCAAAATCGATAGTTTTCACTTGCAAAGTAAAAATCCTAAAGTGACAATATTCAGAAATTAATCTGTCTTATTTTATAAGTAAAATTTCCATAAAACCATGTTTGTTTGCCCCACATGCAAAACGTATTTAAGAAAAGCCCGGACAAAATTCGGGCTATGCTGGTATTGCCCTTTTTGTAAGGGTCGAGCAGTAGGTATCGCTGCGCTACGAAAAGCAATACCGTCAGCGGTAATCAACATGCTATGGCAGCGTGGTCGGTCCGGTGGTTATCCCCGCAAGCGACAATGTCCTGTGTGCACAAGCAAAATGTTCGAAATCCCTTTTATCAGTGAAGGAGAAACCGAGTACTTCGATGTTTGTGCATCATGTCATTTTATCTGGTTCGATACCGGAGAATACGAACGCCTGCCCAAAACAGCCCCTCCAAAACCCAAACAACAAGAGCCTGAGCTATCTGCTGAGGGAAAAGAGGCCTTCGCTATGTGCCAGCTCGAAAAACTCAACGCTCGTATGAAAGATGAGAAATTAGGTGTAACTACACCCGAACATTGGTGGGAAATCATACCAGCTCTTTTCGGACTGCCTATAGAATACGACAATAAAGAACTCGAACACAAACCGAT
>JASFHM010000122.1:0-4901 GCA_050123215.1 Phycisphaerales bacterium
ATTCTTCGTGTTGTTAGAAAATCAAGCGTTTTGACAATCGGTGAATCATCACAGTTTATTCTCAAAGGCGGTATAGTGAATTTTGTCAAGCGAGACCAGAAGATTCGCTTTGAGATTAATCTTGCAACTGCTCGAGAAGCAGATTTAAAGATAAGATCCGGGCTTTTGAAACTGGCGGTGAGGGTAATTGGGAAGGAATCAGAGGACGACTAATGAAAACGCCAATAGAACAAATATCCACAAAGAAGCACAGCTTAATCGGACTGTGTGCTTCGGTATCACGAAATTTGACTATAAAGCGCAAGCTGATGCTGATAATAATGATGACTTGCGTTGCAGGCTTACTAATCGCCGGTGGTACATTTGCCGGATACGAGTGGATGGCCTTGCGGCAGTTTATGGCAAGAAATCTCACCGTCCAGACGGCGATAATAGCCGACAGTTGTAAGGCGGCGGTGGCTTTTGATGATGCCGAGGACGCTAAAGAAACGCTGAGTTCGCTCAGAGTACATACGGCCGTCGTTTTTGGAGGTATATATGATACATCTGGAAACCTAATCGCTTCTTACTATCGCTACGGCGAGGATAAGCAGGTTCAACCTACTTACCTCAAAGAGAAAGGAGCCGAATTTACCAAGGGTTTTCTTACGGTTTATAAAAGGATTATCCTGGATGGCGAGGTAATAGGAACGGTGTGTGTCCGCTCTGACTCAGGTCCTTTGTATACGATGTTGTCGACCAGTGTGAAAATCGTGCTTGCAATTATACTCATCAGCTTGGCTATAGCGTATCTCGTTTCATCAAGACTGCAGCGTGTGGTATCGGTTCCGATCCTTAATCTGACAGGTATGGCCAAGGCTGTATCCGAGCATAGGGACTATTCGGTCCGAGGTGCGAAGACAAGTAATGATGAGATTGGTTTTCTTATAGATGCCTTTAATCAGATGCTGGAACAGATACAGGCTCGTGACAGAGCATTGGTGGATGCCAATAAGCAGCTGGAGGCCAAGGTTGTGGAGCGAACAGCAGACCTTGAAGCGTCGGTTGAGAAACTAAATAGCTCAAATCAGCAACTTCGTGAATTCACCTATATTGCCTCGCACGATTTGCGCGAGCCTCTGCGAAAGATTTCGTCATTTGGCCAGCTTTTGGTAGCTTCACTCGGAGATAAACTTGACGGAGATGATAAAGAGAATCTTGATTTTATGATAAGCGGAGCTGAAAGAATGCAGCGGATGGTGGAGGCGCTACTGACTTATTCCAGGGTGACGAGTAAAGCGGTGGATATGGTACCGGTCGACCTCAATAAGGTTGTGGAGGAGTTGCTTGAGATAGAGCTGGCAGTAAAAGTGGAAGAGACCGGTGCCCAAATAGAAGTTCCAGAAAAGCTGTATAATATTAGATGCGACCCGACTCAGATTAGACAGCTTATGCAGAATCTCATAGCCAACGGTCTAAAGTACCAGGAAAAAGGTGCTGTTCCAAAGATTATTGTTTGTTCGAAAGAAGTGGATAATAGTATGATTCGAGTGGAAGTTTCCGATAACGGCATTGGAATAAAAGAAGGCCACTTCAAAGATCTTTTCGTTATGTTCAAGCGGCTGCATTCGAAAAGTGAATATGAAGGTACCGGTATTGGACTTGCAGTCTGTAAGAAAATTGTTGAACGTCACGGAGGTGATATCGGAGTCACCTCCACTTATGGTGAAGGTTCGATTTTCTGGTTTACGATTCCGGCAGTAACCAAGGTAGAAGAAGCCGTGCCGGTTTAGAAGATATTGTGAATATGGGGGGCAAAAAAAGGTGTGTTCACACTTGCAGTAACGACTCGACTTTTTAACTGGCCTTAAGTAATAGTGACAGTAGGAGAGACTATTAAGCGTTGGAGAAGTAATAAATAATAGTTGTAAACAAGAAAGGCTGATGTCTACTGGATCTCCGAAGGCAATTAAAATGAAGATAAGGCAAAAATTGTTATTGGGTTATATAAGTATCGCTTTGTTGGTAGGGATTGTTGTGTGTTTTTGCATATCCCTTTCAAGCCGAATTGAGGGATTGAGGACTACAGAGTTACCAATGGAACAAAACCTCAGAGAAGTTGAAGTTAGTATTTGGCAAACTATCCATGCAGCCGATTCTTTCAGGCTTTCAGGGAATCAGTTCTACAGAGAATTGTACAACGAGGAGATAACCAATGTTGAAGAATTCTTGTCGAAGTATGCTAATTTGACTAATACGAAGGAAGAAAGACAATTCTTGGAGGAATTTTGGGCTTTATGGGAAGAGGCGAAGATAGCTGGAAATAAGATGATAGAGCTAACTGAAAAACAGAAATCTGCTGAAGACCTTTTCTTTGTAAATATTGATGAAGCTGATGATGTTATTGATTTTGAGATTCAGGGAAAGTGGCAGCTGACTGACCCAAATATTTTGGAAAAAGAACAGGCTGTAAGAGAAGTTGAAGTAAGTATTTGGGAAGCAATTCATGCAGGACAGCAATTTACCGGGTTGTCTGGAGATATTACCAGAGGAGAGCAAAAATATCTCGGTGATGTCAGAGAAGCTGCTGAAAGGGGGGCGAAAGCCTCTCTTGTAAAGGGGGATTTTGCTGATTTAATGGAAAAACAGTTTGAGGATGTTGAAGAATACTGGGCGATTTATAAAGCTCTTCCTCTCGAAGACTTTGAAACAGACGCAATAAAAAAATTTGATAAGTATTGGAGGCGGGCAGTCAATGCAGGAAGGGAGGTTGTATCGTTACACGACCAGGCTGAGGAACAAGTTAATATTTTATTTGATAAGATAGATGGAGCAGATGATGTGATAGATTATAAGATGCAGGAAGCGATCCAAAAAAGAATCGCGTTGCAGGATGAAAAAGCGAGAAATGTTAAGATGGCCACAATAGCAATCGGTCTTTTAACATTTCTCAGCGCTGTTGGTATTGGCATATTTACGTCACATTTTTTCTCTTCGCCTATCATAAAGCTCAAGAACGCGGCAGTCGAAATAGGGAGAGGCAAGTTGAATACTAAAGTAAAGATTAAATCGAAAGATGAAATTGGAACCTTAGCTGCGTCATTTAATCAAATGACCGCTGGTTTAATGAAATCCACAGATGAGCTAAAGGCCGCCAATCAGCAGCTAACAGTCAACGAACAGCAACTGCAGAGCTCAATAAGGCAACTAGAGCAGGCTCAGCAAGCTACTCTTAGTATGGCTAAAGATCTTGAGCGTGAAAACGCTGAACGCGAAAAGGCTGAAGAAAATCTTAAGGCATTGAATGAAAAACTGAAAAGGTCGAATAAGGAATTCCGGGAATTAACTCGTGTTGCCTCGCATGATTTGCGTGAGCCGCTACGAAAGATAGTGTCATTTGGCCGGCTTTTGAAGATTTCGCTTGAAGATAAGCTCGGTGATGATGACAAAGAGAATCTGGAGTTCATGATGGACGGAATAGAACGGATGCAGCAATTGGTTAAGGCTCTCCGTGACTATTCGGCTATTATAACCGAGCGCAGACAGTTCAAAAATGTTGATCTCAAGACTATAGTGGAGGAACTAAGCGGCTTTGGTTTAGCAGATGAAATTAAGCAAAGCGGCGCTAAAATACAAATACAGGGCTTATTACCTGTTGTCACTTGTAATCCTGAACGGATACGTCAAGTGATGCTGAATTTGATAACAAATGCCCTGAATTATCGTAGAAAAGATGTCACACCACGGGTGGCTATACGTTCGCAGATTCAAGGGAACGGTATGGCTCGAATTGAGATTTGTGATAATGGTATCGGTATAGGGGCGGACCAGCTTAAGAATGTCTTTGCGATGTTTAAACGACTTCACGGTCATAATAGGTATGATAGCGTAGGCATAGGACTTGTAGTTTGCAAAAAAATTGTAGAACAACATGGAGGCAATATAGGAGTCAAATCGACTCCCGGACAGGGGTCGACTTTTTGGTTTACGGTGCCGGTTGCCGAAACCATAAAAGAACCGATGGTTCCGGCGCTAAAACAAGAATAACTATTATTATGGGGGCTAAAAATGAACGAGTCAAAATCTACGGTTGTGCTTCTTGTAGAAGATGACCCGGGCGACCAGAAGTTGATTAAGCATGCTCTGAGTACTCAGCAGTTACAAAGCAATCTAAAGATTGTGCCTACGGGCGAAGATGCGCTGGCATACTTGGAAAGTTGTAAGAAACAGCAGCCCGAGAATCCTTGGCCAGACCTGATACTGCTGGACCTTAACATGCCGGGTATGGGAGGCAAAGAATTCCTCAAACGCATTAAGGCTGACGAGCAGTTGGATGATATTCCGGTTGTTATCGTCTCAACTTCCGATGCTGAAAGCGATGTTGAAGACAGCTATAGGCTTAATGCAGCCGGCTATGTGCAAAAGTCGGCGAGCTTGGACGAACTTGAGAGAATTATCCAGAAGCTGACCAAATACTGGTTTGCTACCTCGTCATTAGTAAAAAGAAATTAATTATGGTTACAGATCTAGGCGGTATGAATAACTTTACCGATTAGATTTGCCGTCCGAATTAGTCAGGTGAAAGGAGAACTGTATAATGAATCAGTTGAGAGAAGCTGTAATCCTGCTGGTCGAGGATGACATAGGGGACCAAAAGCTTATAAAAAGGTCTTTGAAAACCGGCAAAATTGCCAATGAATTGCATACAGCAAATACCGCTGAAGAGGCCTTGGAATACCTTCAAGGAAGCAAAGAAAACAATCCCGATTATCCCATGCCCGATTTGATCCTGCTGGATTTGAACATGCCGGGTATGGGAGGTATGGAATTTCTAAGCACACTAAAAAAGGACGAATTGCTGGATACAATACCGGTGGTAGTTTTGACAACATCAGATTCGGACCTTGATGTCTTGAGCAGCT
>JASFHM010000123.1:0-4850 GCA_050123215.1 Phycisphaerales bacterium
AAATCCTTGAGGATGAGCAGCTGTATGATATCTGAGCTTGTGTGCAGCTGGAGCGAGCGTATTTGATACAACTTGTTTGCAATAGTCCAATCGGCCGATATAATAGTGCAGCGGTTCAGGCTGAATGGTACATATTGCTATAGGAGAAAAAGGCTTATGGCTAAGGAAAGGATTCGAGTGCTGCTGGCTGTTGTTGTGCTGGTCGGCTCGGTAATGGGGGCTGAGACCTGGCGACTCGATGGGGGGCAGGACTGGAAAAAGGTCTCGGAGGAACCCGAAGAACAATATCAGGTGGCCGTCAGCGCGCTGAAGCTGCTTGCAGACCAGGGCAAGAGCGATGCGGTTTTTGTCGCAGCGGAAAGACTAAAACGCGATTTTCCTGAAATCGCCACGTCGGATTTGGACGCCTTTGTTAAGGCAGAAGAGCTCTACGCGACAGGGAACTTTACAAAAGCGGTGCGTGCGTACGATGCATTCTTGGCGGAGTACCCGAAAAGCCCGCTGTATTACGCGGCGCTTGACCGGGAATTTGCCATAGCCAAAGCCTATCTCGGTGGACATAAAAAAACTCTCTTCAAGTTTATCAAGATAAGAGGCTATGCCGAAGGTGCCAAGGTGATGGACCGGGTAATCGACAGGGCGGGCGATTCTCCTCTTGCATTAAAGGCGGCCCGAACGATTGCTGAAAGCTACGAAAACCGCGGCAAGTATGAAGACGCCTACGAGAGGTGGTCTCAGATTTTTTCTAAATGGCCTACTGGCGAAAGCGGCAAAGAAGCACTACTTGCTATGGCCAGATGTAAACATGCAGCTTACCGTGGTCCGGAGTATGATATGTCGCCTCTGGTAAGCGCCAAAAGCTACTATGAGAATTACAAACGCCGATATCCGGAGGACGCGAAGAGATACGAAATCGACAAACGTCTGGAGCAGATACGTCAGCAGCTTGCATATAAAGAATATAATGTCGCATCGTATTACCAGCGGACCGACAGTAAGCAGTGTGCGAATTTGTATTCTGAGATGATAATAGAGCAGTGGCCTGACAGTACGGGAGCCAGGGGGGCCATGGACATATTGGACAAGAATGAAAGCATTGAAAGTGAGAAGGTAGAGAAATGAGCAATATGCTGCATAAGATTTACCCGGTGTTGACCGGTTTAGTGATGACGGCTTTTTGCGTGACACTTCTAAGCTGTAACGAGTTTGGCGGTTATTCAAGCGAGCCACTGTTTAACGATGAGATTACAAGTGTCTACGTTGAGGTGTTCGGTAACCGCACATTCGACCGGGGAGTAGAATATGAACTGACCGACGCTTTGGCCAAGCAGATTGAGGCGAAGACCCCGTACAAAATCGTATCAAGCAGAGACCGGGCCGATACAGTGATAAGTGGTTATATCGGTAATGTTGGTAAAGCTGTTCTGACTGCCGAGCGTGAGACCGGCCGGTCACTGGAAAAGGAGCTTGTCTTAAGTGCAGTGGTTAACTGGAAAGACCTACGCAGCGGTGAGTTGTTGATTGATGATAAGCAGGTAAGTGCCGCTGCGAGCTATTCGGAGTGGCAAATGCAGGGCAGCGAATATGGTTCGGCGTTAGCGGCAAACAAACTGGCCAAGAGGATCGTAGAATTTATGGAAAATCCCTGGTAGTCAGTGATGTTTATTTAAATTTTAAAGCTTTTTGGTTTTTTATTCACCTATCCTTTGCGGGGTTTTAAGCATAATAAATGACTAACGGACAGCAACAACCTAAGCCGCCGACGGGGCCGGGCGGCAAAGGGCCGGGTAGAGGCCCAGTCCCTAAGCGCAGTCCCTTTAGCTGGGTGTTTATAATGATTTTGGTTTTAGGAGCGATCTTGCTTTTAAAAGCCCTGCCCAGTAACAAAATAAAATGGAACGAGTTCGAGACGTATCTTCAGAATGACCAGATAGAGAGCATTCAGATAGGCGAGACCGAAATCAAGGGCAAATTCAGAGAGGGTGTAACAGACGAAGACAAGAATGTGCTCGAGACCTTCACTGTCGAGTACAATGCCGACGTTGTGGGCGAGCGCCTGATGAAGAAGCTCGAAGGTAAAGATGTCGAATACAAATTCGTGCAGCAGAATATATGGATAATTATGCTGGCTCAGTGGGTATTTCCGCTTCTTCTGTTCGGCGGTCTTATATATTTTATGTTCATTCGTAATCTTCGCGGCGGTGCAGGCGGGATGCTGATGTCGTTCGGCAGAAGCAGGCATCGAATGCACGGCAAAGACAAAGTCAAAGTGACGTTCGACGATGTTGCGGGCGTTGAGGAGGCGAAAGAAGAAGTAGCGGAAATAATCGAGTTTTTGAAGAACCCGAAGAAATTTCAGCGTCTTGGGGGGCGTATTCCGCGGGGCGTATTATTGGTAGGACCTCCCGGCTGCGGCAAAACGCTATTGGCCAAGGCCATCGCAGGCCAAGCAGATGTGCCGTTTTTCAGTATATCGGGAAGCGATTTTGTGGAGATGTTCGTCGGTGTTGGAGCTTCCCGCGTTCGTGATTTGTTCAAGCAGGCCAAGGACAACTCGCCCTGTATCATCTTTCTCGATGAGATTGATGCAATCGGCCGCAGAAGAGGAGCGGGCTTTGTCGGCGGAGGCCACGACGAACGAGAACAGACATTGAATGCCATTCTGGTCGAGATGGATGGCTTTGATACCAACGACCAGGTGATAGTAATAGCTGCAACCAACCGCAGTGACATTCTCGACCATGCTTTGACACGACCGGGACGGTTCGACCGTCAGGTCATCGTTCCGCTGCCGGATTTGAAAGGGCGTGTGGAGATACTGAAGGTGCACGCCCGCAAGGTTAAAATGGGCCCGGATGTGGATATGGAACGTCTGGCCCGCGGGACGCCGATGTTCAGCGGGGCTGATTTGGCGGCTATTATCAATGAGTCGGCATTGATGGCGACTATGGGTGAAAAAGAGCATATTGAGATGTCTGATTTGGAAGAGGCCCGTGATAAGGTTCGGTGGGGCCGAGCCAAAAAGAGCAGAGTCATCGACCAGAAGGAAAAGGAAATAACCGCCTATCACGAGGCCGGTCATACTCTGGTTCAGTCATTGCTCAAAGAGGCCGACCCGCTTCACAAAGTCAGTATTATTCCCCGCGGGCCGATGGGCGGCGCTACTTTTGCTCTACCCGAGAAAGACCGCACTTTGTTTACGAGGAATTATTGCATGGCCCTTATGCAGGTTTGCTTTGGCGGTCGGATAGCAGAAGAGATGTTCTGTGATGATATATCCAGTGGGGCTCAATCGGATATTCAGCAGGCCACGCGGATAAGCCGTCAGATGGTTGTCACGTGGGGTATGAGTGACAAACTCGGCCCGGTCAGCTATGAGGAAGATACAGGATTTGACCGTATGGTTTATGTCATGCCGGGCGAAAAGGATTATTCCGAAAAGACCGCAGAAGATATAGATGCCGAAGTTAAACGTCTTACCAACGAAGCATATAAATCCGCAAGGGAACTTATTGAGGCCAATAAAGACAAACTTGATAACATCGCTAAAGCGCTGTTGAAATACGAAACGTTGGATGCCGCTGATGTGAAGATGATTCTGGAAGGCGGGACACTCAACAAACCAACGGTTGCTGACCTTTTGGCGGCCGAGCGAGCCAAGGCTTCAGAGGGCCAGGATAAGCAAGCCGAAGATGAGCGACAAAACAAAGGTTAATCTTTTTGTTCTCTCAATTGCGCAGGGAGGTTAATCATGTACAAGAGAACCATCCCCATCTCTGTTGCGCTTTTGACTACGATCGCTGGCTTTCTGTATGGGCAGAAGCTGCCGGTCTTAAAGACCGATACGGTTACTGTAACGGTCCAACCGCAGCATGATGTTGTTGCTCCGGTGGGGGAATCGGTTTTAGCAGTTCGTTTCAACATGGCAAAGGGCTGGCATTTTTATGCCTCGTCGGAGACCGCGCCGGGTGGTATGAACCTGAGGCTTACGGCAGCTTCCGATGCTCAGATAGAATTCGGCGATATCATATTTCCTGAAGCAGAACCTTACTTTGATAAATCACTTGGAATGAGGCTGGATGTGTTCGGCGAAGATTTTGTGGTTTATCTTCCCTTTACTGTAAGCCAGTCACAAGCCGACGGCACTGTCTCGATAGAAGTTAAAATCGAAGGAGCTGTTTGTTCGGATATTCAGTGTCGTGTACCGGAATTCGAACCTGTAACAGCGGAGCTGAGAGTTGACAAAGACGCATCCGCTGTAAAAGCCAATTTTGCTTTTGTTCGGCCGCAAAAACCTTCGGCTGCCGAATCCGGCGGTATGCTCGATGAGACTTTAAGCTATCCGCTCTGGTATGCACTTGCCCTGGCATTTTTAGCAGGGCTGTCACTTAATATCATGCCGTGCGTCTGGCCTGTGCTGCCTTTGGTGGTTCTGCGGATTGTCGAACAAGCCAAAACGCGTAAAGGCGCGAAGCTGTCCATGGGTGTTGCGTTTTGCATTGGGATACTATTATTTTTTGTGTGCCTTGCGATTGCCAACATTGTTCTGCATGTTGCATTCGGTGTAACGTTGCAGTGGGGCGACCAGTTTCGCAATCCGACATTCGTGATATCAATGGCATTGGTGCTTATTGTGCTGGCCTTGTTTATGTTTGATGTTTTTACAATCGTACTTCCGGGTGCGATATCCGGAAAGGGTACATCAGGCTCGGGTTATATAGGCACGGTAGGAATGGGTTTTCTGGCTGCGGTCCTGAGTACGCCGTGCAGTTTTGGAATATTGGCAGCGGCATTTGCATGGGCGCAGGGTCAGCCGCTGCTTCCTGCGACTATCGCCATTATGTTTATAG
>JASFHM010000124.1:0-4824 GCA_050123215.1 Phycisphaerales bacterium
AAAAATAGAATATTGATCTTCCATCTGGCTGTCCCACGGTGCCTGGTAAATTACGGCAAACGTATCGTCAACACCAAGCAGGTTCGTATTTATAAGGCCGATTCTCGGCGTCCATCGCCTGTCGCGAGTCCCGGAGTTATCGAGCTGAATGAACCAATGCCATGGGTTCGCCTCATACACGTCGTACTCAACGGCGAGAGTGTTGGGCTGCGCACCCTTGGTCACCACCGCTGAGACGTAGCGGTCGGGGTTGAGGTTGAGCAGGTTGACATAGTCATCAAGCTCTTTCTGGCTTGCGACCTGGTTCGGCTTCAGCGGCGACCATTCCATAACTGCAGATTTACGCAGATAACCCTTTTCCTTTTCATTCTGGTCGGCGTCATATGACCTGACTGTGACATTGGTCACAGGAGCTTCAAGCACTTCAATCACCAGAACATCATTGACCAATTGATTGGCACTTGTCATAGCTGTTTTCGGGACGTACACATAGACACCTGCGTAACCTTGTTCCTGATAAAGCGAAAGGATATATTGTGTGAAGCCCTGAACAGTCCTGGCGGTAATTTGTTTTACCTGACCGGGCTCAAGAATAACATCGCTGAGCTCTCTAAAATCATACAGCATCATCGGGTCGGCTTTTTCCAGAGATACATCAGAGGCATTGTAAATAAGAGGCATCTTCTTGATAATCTCGTCGGTACCAACCAGGATATTGCCGCTGAGCCTGACCTGCCTGACGCTAAGTCGAGGAGTGTTGTCTTCCGGAAGGTTTATTTGCTCAAGTCTGGCCATTGACCGCGTGCGTTGCATCTTGGTCTGTGCCTTGGCAACCTTTTCTCTATATTCAGCCTCAATCACCGTCTTTTGCTGATTGTACTGTGCCTTTTGTTCAGGGTCACCGAGCTTGTCTTCGAAGTCTTGTTTCAACTGAGCAAGAGCTGCCTTCTTTTCTTCCTTTGCTTGAGCGATTTCAGCCTTAGCTTGGGCCTTGGCGCTGGCATCTACCTCCGCCAGCCTTTTGGCTTCAGCTTTTGCTCGAGCGCGAGCCTGAGCTTTCTTCATTTCGAGCTCAGCTTTTTCTCGCTTACGCCTTTCCTCAGTTTCTTTTTTCTTTCTGAGCTTCTCCGCTTCTCTAGCCTTTTTCTCCAGCTTCATCTTCAACTTAGCTTCGGCCTTAGCCTTTTTTTGTTCTTCCTTGGTCATCTCGGTCTGAGCGTTTGCTTCGGCTACCATGCCAACAAGTCCAAAGCATCCCAGATAGGCAAATAGAACCACAAAAAACAGAGCTATTGCCACAGTCCTACTTCGCTTATTCATCTTCGTTCTCCTTAAGTTACGTATATCCGTCAATAATCTTTATGCGGGATAGTTATCCGCACTATGAACTTCGCCTTGTTACCTGTTGTCTTGTTTTGAAAAGCTCCACAGAACAGTACAGCCCATAATCGAGCATATGTACAGCACGCTTTTTATACTGTGCCGGGATTTTAGGGTCAATGATTGTGTTTCCTAAACAGCCTTATTTGCCCATCTCATTATTTTGGGCGTGTTTCTTTGGATACTGAGAACTGATTCACTCGATTCTCCGAGCAAAAACCTCATTAAGACTCTCCCAAAAATAAGGCGGACATAGCCTTTTCCTCTATGTACGCCTACACAGCTGCTTCACTGCAAACGCAATGCGCCTTCCAAAAGTTTCCATCCTGTAACGCTCTAAGTTTAATTTACACTACAATTTACAAGCCGAGTCAGACCTAAGTAAAGAAAAAAATGTGCCCTGATAGCTTTTTTTTTGCGTTTTCGGCATTAAAAATGCCATTTGTACCGGGCACTGTAAGTAAAAAGCCAGCAATATCTGAGCATGCTTACTTGTCAACAATGCTTCAAAGTATCACATTACTTGTTAAAAATAGGCGTAATCGGCCTGTAAACCCGTATTAGCGAAGAATCTCCGGCTAAATATAGGGTGATTGATAGATGCGCTTGTATCAATAACCAGCGGCTATATAATACTCGGGCGTGTAACAGTGAAAATAAGGCTCTCGCCCAAATTAATGACCCTTGAAAGAAATATGACCGAACAAACAACTGAAAATCCCAAGGGCGGCAGTGTTAAGCTCAGCAGAATACAAAAGCTCATCGGCCGGCGTATGCTCGAGTCGAAACTGACCAAGCCGTGCTTCTACCTCAGTGCAAAAGCAGACGTCTCGGAGCTGATGGATAACAGACACAAACTGAAAAAGGCAACAGGTGTTAAGGTCACTACGAATGCTTTTTATATCCGGGCGCTGGCTACAAGCGCATTGAAGTATCCGCTGACACTTGCCAGAAGCGACGGCGAAAATCTTAGAATTGCCGAGGCTGTTAATATCGGCTTCGCAGTTAACGCGCCGCAGGGTCTTGTAGTACCCGTAATTAAAAACGCTGACAAAATGAGCGTGATTGATATCGCCCGGGCGGAGAAGCTGCTGACCAATAAATCACGTGCAAACGAACTTACTCTCGACGAACTCTCCAGTGAGACAATTGCGCTAAGCAATCTTGGTGCTTACGGAATCGATTCATTCTTCGGTATCGTACCGCCGCCAGCCAGCGTGATACTATCAGCAGGCAATGTACTTCACGAAGTCGTGCCCAAAAATGGCAAACCAATCGAGCGAAGAATTGTCAGTCTGACCCTTGCCGTTGACCATAAAATCATTGACGGTGACTACGCTGCTAAGTTCCTCAGTCATATAACGACACTATTGGCCAAGCCGGACAGCCTGATTAAAGAGTAAACTTTCATTGAACTTGTAATTCTCGTCTGAGCGTTCTTAAGTTAACCACATCTTCTGTATTGTATTCGAGGAGAGTTCGAAGCGCTCGGCGGTCGTTATCGTTATAGTACCGCCACCACAGTTTGACAGCCATGTAGCCATTAATCCAGGGAAGTTTTCTTTTTATTCCGATTCGGCGCTCAACGGCCTTGAGACCACCTTTGAGTTTCCGCTTCCAGCAGGCGTACATCAAGTCCGTGTGGATGAATTCCTGTTTCAAATCAACTCCCACCGAGGCCTTGATGAAAGGCAAATCGAACCCGCTGCCGTTATATGTATAAATCTCATCGACCCCTTTGAGCGCTTTGAGAAGATGGTGTCCGGTAAGGTTATCTTCAAGAAGTTGAACGACCTTGACATTGCTACTATTTTCGAGCCCGATACCGATTACCGTGATTTCACAATAATCTCGACTAAGCCCCGTAGTCTCGATATCAAGATATGCCCTTGTCTTCATCAGGACTGCGTCGGCTCAAGTTTCTCTTCCGAGCCGGGTGCTTTTGCTTGTTCGTTCTGAACTTCTGCTGTAACAGGTTTATCCACTGACGCATCCGGCCCAGCTACTGTACGAATCTCAATGGGAGCCTCTGCCTGAGACGATTCAGCTTCGACGCCTTCGGATTCAGGGTGTTCGAGCACTTCAGGTGATTCGTCAAATACCGATTCGTTCAGGAAAAACTCGGCAACCTTTTTGTAGTCCTGAGCACCGTGGCAGTTCGGTTCATATTCGAAGATGGTTTTGCCGTAGCTGGGAGCCTCGGCCAGTTTAATGTTTCTTCTAATAGCTACAGGCAAAATTCGAGCGTCAGACCATGCACAGTTACTGCCGCGGGCTTGCTCGAGAAACTGCTTTATGTCGGCTTTGACTTCATTAGGCAGCGACGCCCTGCTGTCGTACATGCACAGCAATATGCCCTTAACCCGCAGCTCGGGATTGATTCGCTTGTTCACCAAGTCAACTGTCTGCAGCAATTTGCCGAAACCCTGCAATGCAAGAAAATGAGGTTGCAAGGGAATAAGGATTTCATCCGCCGCCGCAAGCGCATTGAGAGTCAACAAACCCAGCGACGGTGCGCAATCGATAATGACAAAGTCAAACTTCTCAGCGACAGGCTCAACTGCCTCACGAAGTATGGTCTCCCTGCCGACAACACTGACAAGCTCGCTCTCAGCACCGACAAGGTTGATATTTGCAGGAAGCAGCCACAGATTAGGCCGAACCGGTTTCAGCTCCGAACTTAAATCCGCCGATTGAGTCAGCACTTTATACGAACCTGCGTCGGTTGAGTCGGGCTCGAGCCCGAGATGAATAGTCAGATGTGCCTGCGGGTCCAAATCGAGAACCGCTACTCTCAAGCCCGCTTGTGCCAGAGCCGCTGCTGTATTGACAACGGTAGTTGTCTTACCAACACCGCCCTTTTGATTTAGTACCGCAATCGTTCGCATTGACTTCTTATAACCACATATTCACACAGATTTACTCAGATTAATTGATTACTCTCTTATATTCTAAAGACCTTGTACCGAAATTTAACAGCAAACCAAGTTTCATATTGGTCGCTTTAAGGTAGTTCAGAACCTGACCAATCTCTATATCTGTAAGCTGCTTTACAGCCTTAAGTTCCACTATCAAAGCTTCGTCCACTAAAAAATCGCAGAAAAATTGTTTAACCACTGAATCTTTATAATAAACATCAATAGGCCTTTGCTGCTCAAATAAAACCTTTTGATTCCGGAACTCTACCGCCAACGCCGCTTCATAAACACTTTCCAAAAAACCACATCTCAGATTTCTATGAACCTCCATAACTGCCCCAATAACCTTCCGTGTCAATTCTTTATAAGGATATTCAACAGTTTCAATAGCTTGCTTTTGAACTATTTTATCCATAAATCTGTGCTAATCAGTGCTAATCTGCGCTAATCTGTGGTTAACCAGGATTAAGTCCTTTCATCACTGCATCGAGCACGCCGTTCACAAAACCCGGCGACTGAGCCGTGC
>JASFHM010000125.1:0-4818 GCA_050123215.1 Phycisphaerales bacterium
ATTCGTCTTCGCCCGGAATATCGAGTTTTCGATAATCACTTCCCGGAGACAGTATAACTACCCTTGCTGTATATTTATCTTCATCACAACTGACTTCGATATTACCATCGGACGATTTTTTCAGGGCGGTCACTTCAGCGCCTGTCTTCAGCTCGGCACCGAAATTCTCCGCCTGTTTCTGCATCTTCATTATCAGTTCCGGCCCATCTACTTTTTCAAAGCCGGGATAGTTCTCGATACGGTCGGTATTAACAATTTGTCCGCCGGGCATGAACTTTTCGAGCATTAGTGTTTTAAGCCTGTCCCTAGCTGTATAAAGCGCCGCCGCCAAACCCGCCGGGCCCGCTCCGATTATAATACAATCATAAGTTTCTTTCTGTACCATCTGATAGGTCCTCAAAAAGAATTATCTTTATCGCCGCTGAGCATCCTGCTGCGCTGCAGGACATCATCGGCCCTTTCAGGGAACATACGAATCACATCTTCAAGTGTGCTGCTTTGCAGAATATAAATACCGTTCTGCTTTATTATCCTTTTTATGGCATTCATTTGATTATCGAGGTGAAATTCTTCACCAATCCGGTCCTCGTTCAGTTGCTGTAACTTTACGATATAAACCGCGTCGGATGACGAATCGGGCGACGATGGTCCAGGTTCGGCAAATGAGATTACCACGGGTTTGACCTGTCCATCGTGATAAATAATATCAACCATTATCTCCTGAAGATTGTCGGTTATCATCTGGTTAAATACAGCCTCTATGACAGCGTAAGGAACGGCTGCTGGATTGAGCAGATATTGTCTCTCGCCGCCGCCTCTCGATTGTCCCATTACTGTCAACAAACCGGTGCTGGATATATTCAACTCTCTACTACTTCTCATATTGCCGATTCGAGTTTGACTTTGCCACGATAATTGACTGAGCTTGTCATCACACTGGAACATCGATGCCTCTTCTCTTGCCCGTGGGGTTCTTGTATAAAGAAAACCGGCCCCCTCGATATTATCCGCGCCATAGGTCGAAGTCCGGTCAACGTGGTCCATAGCAAAACCGATATTTTCCTCCGCTGCATTCTTGACCACAAAAAAGAGCTGCACTCCCTGGTTTGGGATAAGTTCAGTCAGACCTTTGTCTTTAATCTGTTCTACTACCCGACCGCCGGTTTGGAGTAATTCGTTCTGCTCGAACCTGAGATTGGCAATAATTTTCTCGAATACCTGCGATATCAGTTCTGATTCTCCGACAGTTTCGACTATCTCGATATCAAGCCATCGCCCCTCAGGCAATCGCGCAGTTGCAATGAGCATATTCGCCGGGGAATCTTTCTCAGTCAGATACACCCAATCGAAAGTTAGCCCTTCGGTTTGACTTGCACCGGTCTGCGTACTTTCAGCCTCAAATCGCAATATCTCCTCTTCAAGCCAGTCCCGCGGCGAGCCTCTGTCGGCGGCAAACAGGTAGATACATCTGATATTAGCCGAAACCCGGGCCCCTCCGGGATTGAAGAGGCTGCTCAGGACAAAGGCGTTCCGCTTATATTCCCAGTCTTTTGCACACTGCCAGCCATTTTTATCAGGCAGGCGAATCGATAAACCGCTGTGCCTCAGCTCCACCGGCTTTGACAGAACAATAGAGGTTTTCATCGCGACAATAACCCTGGCAATCAGGAGTGAAAGCGCAAACAGGCTGAGAAGCACTATTTTATCGGCCCCGAGTTTTTTTGCCTTTTCTAAGTCAAGCATATTGGTCGATAATGATAATTGCCAGGCGGTGTTTTTGCAACAAAGTGCTCCCGATATATCAAAGTATTGCAAAAATGTGCCATGAGCTGATTTTGCAACCAGAGCAATACTTCGTATTTTTTAATTAGACACGGGGGCGCACCGGTCGATACGCCTGCAGGGTCCGGCCGGGCGAGAAGTGACGACAAATGACGAAGGGAACAGGTATGAATGAAGAAGTAGTAATGATACCACGCGAGGCCGAGCCGAGGAAATTGTTACAATCTATTATCGAAGAATCCATACCGGCGATAATGTCATACTTATCGAAGGGTAAATGGCATGTCGCCAAAATCCGCATGACATGCCTTGGTGCCAACAAAATTGATGTACAGGTGATAAACGAAGACCGGCCGCAACCGCTCAACATCCAAATAAATCAGCCGGTTGGTGTCTCACTCAAATACCGTTACGGGAAAGTGGTGTTCGACTCGACAGTCCTCGGTTTCGAGCAGGGACCGCAGGGCTGCGGAGGCCAACTGGAACTGGCGGTGCCGGACCGAGTCGAGATAATCCAGAGGCGAAGTTACTTCCGCGTAGACGTTCCCGACTCACTAAAAGTTAAAGTCACTTTATGGCACCGGCATGGCAGTGCCAACGGCAAAACAAAACCGCCGGACAAATACTGGCAGGGTAAATTAACAGATATCTCAGCAGGTGGATTGCAGGCGGTAGTGGACAATTCTTCAAATCCCGATTTCCACAAAGGCCAGTTCGTAACTCTGCGCTTCACGCCGCTTCCGTACGAGCAGCCTCTGATGTTCAATGCCCAGATTAGAAACACGCTACTCACCGCCGATGAGACGGGTACATGCCTTGGTATGCAGATAGTCGGGCTCGAAGCAAGCCCCGAAGGGCGTGAGACGCTGCAGCGGTTGTGCAATATCGTCGAGCAGTACTACCAGATAAATCAGTCCGGCGCCAAAAAGCAGGACCTGCAGACCACAAATTAGCACATCATTAGTCGACACAATTACCAGTAACCCGTACTTGTTAACCGATTCCGCATCCGTATCAAACGGAGCTATCGGCGGGTTCTACGGAAGCTCCCGGTGATTCAGCTTCAGAAGCCAGTTGAGCCTTGCTGTGAACGATGCGACGATAAATCGACCCTGCAAGACCGCTAATCGCAAAGCTGCCAAAGCCTACCACCAAGGCCAGCTGTCTGACAAAAACCACAAGAAACACCACCAATAAAGAGCTCATCAAATACGCAAAAGGCTTTTTGCCTTTGAAGTACTGATTGAGCACATGAGAATAACGTATCCTGCTGACCATAAGAAAAGCTGTGCCGATGATTACGAACGGCAGTGCGAAGACCAGGGAATTTTCCATGACTAAATAAGCGCTGGTTCCTTTATCAGCCAGCTCGGGCAACATTTCCTGATGAAGTATAACCAGGCTGACTATGACCCCGGCCCCGGCCGGAGCGGGCAGGCCCATGAAACTCATGTGTGCCGATTCATCCTCTTCATTCTCCACGTTGAACCTGGCTAGGCGTATTGCTGTGCAGCTCACATAGGCGGCTGCCGCCAGCCAGAAAAAACGCCGAAGATAATTTGCCACAATCGGCGTCAGTTGAGCGGATGCGAGTTTGTGCTCCATCACCATCAGCATTAAAAAAGCAGGAGCTGCGCCGAAACTTATAATATCGCATAAGCTGTCGAGCTGGCCTCCGAAGCTCGATGTATTCTGGCTTATCCTCGCCACCCTGCCGTCGAGAACATCGGCTATCATCGCCAAAAGCACCATATACGCTGCAAGCGAAAATGCCGAGAAATCACCCAGAAATCGCTCGGTTGCCTTGCTCGCTAAAAAAATAGCGGTAAAGCCGCAAAGGCCGTTGATTAGGGTTATTAACGACGGCAAGACGGTGATGTAGTTAAGCCGCTGCTTGCGTACATTACTAAGCAGAGAATTTTTTGCAGCCTGTGTTCTTAATTTCGGCATTAGTCATATCTTATCAAGGCAGTGATTCCGGCTTTTACTTTGTCGCCAACCTGTACCAGATACCTGATATTATCACCGGCAGGTAAATACAGCTCTGTTCTCGAACCGAATTTTATCATACCGAACTTTTCTCCGCCAGCAAGGTTTTGGCCCAGCTGCAGGTTACAGACAATCCTGCGAGCAATCGCCCCGCTTATCTGACGAACGATGAGCTTATCTTCGGGTCGTTCGGCCCTTGTCAATTTTATCTCATTCGACTCGTTGACCTCTCCGGCCAGCGGGTCTCGAGCGTCTTTGTATTGACCTTTTTTGTATGTTATCTGCTCGACTCTGGCCGCACAAGGCGAACGATTTATATGGGCATTAAAAATACTAAGGAAAATTCCTATACGAATGGCTCGGCCGCCTATGTAATCGTTGTCAACTAACTCGATATCAGTTATATGGCCGTCAGCAGGCGCAAGCAGCAATCGAGCATCGCCGGGGCTTAACCGATTCGGGTCTCGAAAAAAGGCCAGGACCATAAGCAGCAAAATCAGAAGAATTACCTCAATTGAGACGACCAGCCATGGAGCCAAAAACACAGAGCCCACAAACAAAAAGACGCTCATAGCAACAATTATTATGACAGGCAGCGTAACCACCTGTGGCAAGCCGTATTTCGTCAACGGGATTCTCATAGCCGGATATGATAGCCCTGAGTACGACAGCAATCAAGATACAAGCTGAATCGGCCAATAGAAGGCCAAAAAATGAGGTGGCTGGCCCTCGGCCGACCAGCCACTTGGAGGAGGATTTTAGGACTTATCCGTGATTTCTATTATCCATAGACACCCGCTACGTCAAAAATGTTACAGATATTCTCCCTTTTGGGAAAAAATTTTCAAAATAACAATTCCGCCTATTCTTCCAATAATCTGCAACAGAATCCCCAAGGACCCATTGCGTTCTGAATTTTCAGCACGAGTTGATTTTTCCCTTTCTTAAAGGTAACGGGTACACGGTCGTTATCTGCTACGACACCGCGGTAAAGCCAGTTCTCGTGCAAAAGTTCACCGTTCAGCCAGACTTTAACTCCATCATCTG
>JASFHM010000126.1:0-4811 GCA_050123215.1 Phycisphaerales bacterium
TTTTTTTGTGTGGATTCCCGAGCCCGGCAAGCAGCTTTTCCATTCTCGTGAGGTTAAATGTCGTAGTGTTATACCTTACCCGCGATTGTTTTTCGTAATCTGTACGGGTGTAGAGATACTTCATGGCCTCATCGTATGTTCGAAAGGCCTTTTTGCTGCGAACCTTGGCGGTTTTGGATGTTTCCTTGCCGCTAAGCTTCTTCCGAGTCTGTTTCACTACTTTAACCATAAACGAGGAATTCTATCAAAAATTCACTCTCGAGTCAAATTGACCCCGCCCAAGCGTGCCAAAACTGTGCAAAAACGCAGATTTAGCCCCCATAGGCACAATACTAATAAGAACTTACGAAAAAAGCAACCTTTTTGTTCAGCCTTTGAGAAAATTATTTAAAATAAGATTGGCTTATCGGAATATTAGCCAAAGTTATAGGTTTTTAAGTTTTCTTTGCATTTTTCAGACGGGAATACAAAATCTTAAGTTTGCTGTATAAACTTAGTTGCTTTCCTGTCTGTATTCGGCTGGGAGCTGGGCAAGGTCGATTATATCATGTATTCTTGTCTCGGGTCCAAGTCTTGCTAAGGTCCGTTCGGTTGCGATGACAATAACCCCATCCAAAATGGTATAACTTATTTCTGTATAACCTCCTGATACGGATTCTATGAGTAATTTTAGTGCTGTTTTAAGAGGGATATTTGATATTGGCCCTATACCAACTGGCGTATTACGCTCAATCCCAACTCGTTCTAAATCCCGCCAGATGACAACAATATCCAGAGCGGGCTCAAATGAATTTCTTAACTTATCAATCGCTTCAGATAAAGCGCAGTCAGATGAGAACTCAAGGTCAATAGCTTCTTTTAATCGGAGCTGAGTTTGCTGTTGTGGTTTGTTTGCTTGCCCAATAGTCAAAACTTCTATTTCAACCGTATTACTAATAGCTGTCGGCAAAGGCCCGTCTTTTGTGGAACTTTGGTGCGGGTGGAATTTTACACGTACTGTGTGTCTGCCGGGTATGATTTCAAGACGTTGGCCCCAGTTTTCCTCTCTGCCCGGAGCAAATTCCATGTCGCCTTTCGCCAAACCCCATGAAGAATCCAGCCGAATTCGTATTGCATTTATCATCTTTTCGCCACGTTCCAGGATTTGTATTGGTGCATCAATCACCAGCGGCTCAGCCCAGCCATACCATTTACTGTCATACTCGATTTCACAGTGTGCTGCTGCAACCGGAACAAATTCGACCCTATTGCTAAGCATATTATTTTCAATATCCAAAAGCAGTTCCGGCACCTCACCAAACTGCCAGGTTTCTTTTGCAGCCCGTAATCTGCACCGCAGACCATTTACATCTTGCCCCCAGTTTGGCACTTTGTATCGCGGGTTCTCCCTGTCGAATTCCACATAGGTTTCCGCTAACAGCAGAGTTGTTGTATCTCTGCTATCCGAGAAGTCTGTAACCTCAACAAGGGCGTATCCGCCGTTAGGTATTTTCACCTGTTGTGAATGCGTTTTTGTTTCGAGAAGCGGTTTATTGATTACAAATCCGTGTTCTGTATGTCTTTTTCTTCTTATAAGCTCGTTCTTTTCCAAATCCAGCTTTGCTATAACCACATCTTCAACCGGCTCAAAATCAGCCTGTACGGTTATTTTAACTCCCGTCATAAAATCCTTATAAGCCGGTCCATATCCATCGTTCGGGGTCTTCTTGTAATCTGTTATCAGTTTATGTTGTTCACCGATGTTGACAGTTGCCTGCTTACCATCAAGCAGTTTTACCACAGGGCTTACCAACATACTCTCGCCTAATCCTGCTGCCCATGATTCAAAAATTTCCGCCTGAACGGCTGTTAGCATAGCTGGCCCGCCACCGGGGCTGAATCGGACATGGACATCGTCTTTCAGGAAGTTGATAACTTCGCTATACGGCTGATTGATTTTATAAAGCCGAATCCCTAATTGAATCTGAGATTTCTGTTTTCTTTCTTTCTCCTTAAGCTGCTCGGCAATTGCATTGTTTTCAACTTTATTGCCAAGCGCTGAATAGGTTGCCAGAAAAGCCAGTAAAGCCACAAGTCTAATATTTTTAATAGCTTGCATTTCTTAGCCCTTTTAGTAAGTGTCATTTTCGCCGCCCCAGGCTCTTACGTCGAATGTCCCTATTTATTATTGACGCAAACCACATAAAAATCTTACAATTTCAGCCGGTTTTTTCCAGATATTATTATATGCTGATGATGCCCCATAACTCACCGAATATCGATAAATGGCTAAGGCTTATCCGCTGCGAAGGCATTGGGCCCAAGGCGTTTAAAAGGCTTCTGGAACATTTTGGCTCGGTAGATAAGGCTCTGGGCGCCTCTGCTGCTCAACTTGCTAGAATTGAGCGGATTGGCAGCAGAGGTGCTGAGCGAATCGCGGTAAGCCGAGATAAATTTGATGTAGATGCTGAGCTCGAATTGGCCGGAAAACTCGGCATCTGGCTGATTAATCTTGAAGATGCACGCTATCCTACACTGCTGAAACGTATTTGCGACCCGCCGCCCGTGCTGTATATAAACGGTACACTCGATAAGAGTGATAGCTTGGCTGTTGCAATTGTAGGTTCACGTCGGTGCAGCACATACGGCCGAGAGCAGACCTCGCGGTTTGCTCATATTTTGGCTGCAGCCGGTTTTACTATTGTCTCCGGTATGGCTCGTGGTATTGACACTGCCGCCCATCATGGCGCGCTATCGGCGGATGGCCGGACGATTGCTGTGCAGGGTTGCGGTCTGGCTAAGGTTTTTCCACCAGAAAATGAAAAACTTTTCAAGCTCATCACGAAATCCGGAGCTTGTATTAGTGAGCTGCCCCTGACCTACGAACCGCTTTCTGAGAATTTTCCACCTCGAAACAGAATCATAGCGGGCCTGAGTCTTGCTACAATTGTCGTCGAAGCGGCGAATCGCAGCGGTGCACTTATTACGGCAAATGCGGCTCTCGAATATAACCGTGAGGTTATGGCTGTGCCGGGCAAGATAGATTCACCGCTGAGTAAGGGTTCACATCAGTTACTCAAGCAGGGGGCCAGACTAATTGAATCTGTCGAAGATATAATGGAAGCTCTGGGCTATATCGGAGATCAGCTAAAAGAGCACACAGCCAGTGCCGAACAGCAGGCCGAACAGAAAATTCAGATAAAGACAGTTCCGGTAACCAAACTTAAACTAACTCGTGATGAAAAACATATTTACGAATGCCTGAATAATGATGCGGCGCATATTGAACAGCTTATTGCAATGGCGAGCAAGCCAGCGGGGCAGGTTAGCTCGGCTTTAGTATCGCTTCAGTTAAAAGGCCTGGTCAAACAATTGCCGGGCAGCTTTTTTCAGAAAAGATAACCATTTAATTTTGTGGGGGTTGAAATGATAAGCAAAGAAGAATTGTTGAAACACGCCAAGGCCAACAAAGCTACAGACATACATATATGTGCCGCCGCACCTGTCATTTTTAGAATCGGGGGCCGGCTTATTCCTATGTCCAAGGAGGCGCTTACGCCGCAGCAGAGCAAGGAAATATCTTTCGGATTTCTTAAGGATGAGCAGAAGGAAAGGTTCAGGCGAGAGCTAGATTATGATTTCATGTTCGCGACCGATGACGGCAGATATCGAATAAATATAGGCTTCTTCAACGGCCAAGTTGGTTCGACTATCAGGATTTTACCGACTTTGCCGAGAGACCTCAAAGAACTTTGCCTTCCGGACATTGTTGGTGACTTGGCTCATAGAACAAAGGGGCTGGTGCTTATAACCGGAAGCACCAGCCAGGGTAAGACGACCACTATGGCGGCGATGGTTGATGAGATTAACAAGACCTCCCAGAAACACATCATAACTATTGAAGACCCGATTGAATACGTTCATACGAATAAGAAGGGCATCGTCAGGCAAAGAGAGGTGGGCAAGGATACGCAATCGTTTTACAGCGGTTTGAGGGCGGCGTTGCGACAGGACCCGGATGTGATTGCTATTGGTGAAATGAGAGACTACGAGACGATTAAGATAGCCCTGGCCGCAGCGGAAACCGGCGTGCTGGTGCTTTCTACGCTCCACGTTATATCAATTGACAAGATTATCGAAAGACTCCTGAGTTATGCGCCGGCTACCGATGAAGGGCAACTGAGGTTTCTTTTGGCGGAGTCTCTCCAGGGCATGATTCACCAGGAATTAGTGCCTACTTTGGCAGGTGGACAGAGAGTAGCGTCTGAAGTGCTGGTGATAACCAGTGCCGCGAAAAATATCGTAAGAAGAAAGGGAGGTTTTTTCCTGAGAAGCGTGATAGAGACGGGCAAAAAACATGGAATGATTACCATGACCGAGTCTATTAACGGCCTCGTTAAAAACAATATTATAAGTGAAGCTGTGGCGAAAAGTATATTGGTAAATTATAAATAAGTTATTACCGCAGAGGAATCTCAAAATAGCGTGGACTTCTAAATGGAATGGTCTAAGAGCGATTTGAAAATAAGAATCTTTGTTTTGGTATGCTTTGCCATTTCTATTGCTGGTGGATTTTGGATGTGGCGTTACTATCGCGGTGCAGCGCAATACTGGATTCGATTCTATGTATCCGGCTCAGTATATGTGTTGATGTGGTCGCTTTTGTTCTTTTTCTTTTGGCCGACTAAGAGTAACACTATCAGAATTCCAGCATTTGTTTTGCTTGGCACTTGTCTTCTGGAGTTTCTGCAGCTATGGAAGCCGGGCTTTCTGCAGCAGATACGGTCAACTCTAATAGGAGCAGGAATCCTTGGGACGGATTTTGTTTGGTT
>JASFHM010000127.1:0-4810 GCA_050123215.1 Phycisphaerales bacterium
TAATGCCTGCTGCTGTCTTAGCTGCTGGAATTGCTGGGTATCTATAGCTCCGATTTGCAGCAGCGTATCGACAATGTCCGGTGCCGAGGCTGTCGATGTCCCGGATACCTCCTCAGGAATATAAAGGTCGCTAAGGCCACGGACAGTGCTGTCATCGCAGGAGTCTTGCTGAGTTTGTTCAAATGGAAAGGGCTGTTTCATTCCGAAATAAATTTTCCCCCACGTATCAGGGACAAATGAAGTCACATTTTCGCCGTCTGCACAGTAGATTTAGTCTTCAAGTTTTAGCAGCAAGTGTGTTTCACCCCCCTGTAGAACGACAAATTTATCGGTTATTTTTGTAACTGTTAATCCCCGAATACTGTCGCCTTCGTACAGCAGTTTATCGTTTATCATGCAGCAATACCCATTTCCCCCGGCCATGATTGTCAGCAACTCAAGCTCGCTTTTGGCAACGGTGATGTTCTGCTTGTCGGACGGCTTAAGTTCTCCAAAGCCGTTGTCGGTTCGGAAAGGATTCTTGTTGAGTTCGTCGACGTTTACCTGTTCGACGTTTGCGAATTCATAGAATTTCTTTACTATTTTTTCGAGTCCGCTGAACATTTGTGACCGTACCCCGGTAATCCTGGCGATTGCTGCTTCAATCTGGGTCTGTTCGCTTTGACTGGCGGGGGGCTGGGCAGCTCTGACGGCGGATGGCGAGGTCTTTCTAATCATGAACCACAAGCATAGGGCACCGATTACAAACAGACCAATCAGCAGATAGGTACTGTGTTTTAGCTGCTGTTTTTTATCGGATACGGTGTAGTACTGACTGGAGTCGTTTTCGAGCTTTGGTGTAGCGTCAGTTTTTTCGGGTTTGTCTGCGCCGTTTACGGCCGTCTCCGGCCCTTGTTCTTTCTGGAAAGATAACATAATCTACTCCATGCAAATAGATTTTTAACGCTTAATCATTCATGGTGCTGTCTCGTTTGGCAGCACTATGCCTGCTTGTTCTGGAAGTATATACTGACGATAAGGTCGGCGGTGATTTGTCCTTCCTGATCCTTCTGCTTTTCCAGCTTTAGCTTACTTATCTGCATTATTCGGGGCAGTTTCTCGATTTCCAGCAGAAACGAGTAGAAGGAATTAAAGTTGCCGACCAGCTGCATTTTCAGCGGCTGTTCAACATAACCGCTGTTGTTTTCTATTTTTTCTGTTTTGATAGCTTTCGGTAAAAGACCCTGCTGCTGGGCTATGACGGTAACGTTCTTAAGGACTTTGTGGATTTCACTAGTTGGAGGAAGCTTGGATTCGAAGAAGTCTATAGCCTCCTGCAACTGCTCCAGTTGCTTGGTGAGGTCCTCGGCGGCAGCGGTGGCTTCTTCGAACTCTTTCAGCTTCTCGAGCTTTACGCTTACTCGCAATTTGGCTTCGGCAAGGTGCTCATTGGCGGGTTTAATCATATATTGGTATGCTACCAGGGCAACACCGACAACCAGAATGAAAAATACTATTTTTCGTAAGCCACTTGTCATAATAATCACCTCTGTAATACGATTGTGAAGGTCATCTTGCCTGTGTTCATTTACATCAGAACTTGTACGTACTTTTCTTACATTTGGCCTTGATTATGCTTATATCTTCCTTGGTCAGGTGTACGTCGAGTGCGAGTTTTGCGGTTAATTTGAACTGTCTGAACCTCGATTCATCATCTTTCTGCTCTTTAGACTCTACCAGCGCCACGTTATCCAAAAGTGCCGAACAACCAAGGTTTTCGATGTAAGAGGCAACCTGAAGGTCACTTGGGGCTACCCCTTCGATGCTTATATTGGTTATACATGTGTTTTCAGGAGAGACATCTATTTCGATATTTCGGCTTGCCTGAGCTTGCTGATACTTGCTTGTACGAGCCGAAACTTTTCTGCTCTGGTGTTTAGTCTCCTTTTTTTCAGCTTCAAGCTTCAATAGTGAAACGCCAGAGGGAAGATTGTTAGTAATCGCCGCCAAAAGCACACTCCTGGGGACCGGTTCGAGCAGTTCGGCCGTGGTAAGGGCTGTTTTCATCATGGCTTTTCGTTTTTCCTGAAGTTGTTCGAACTGCTTTATCGAATCCTTGGCTTTAGCCATCTGCTTATTGACCAATCTCTCTTTGGCGATTACGGCTTGCTGGCGTATCTTGATAGTCATAAAAGCCCCACCCAAACCAGCCATGACCAGCGCGAACAGAATAAGGTACATCAGGTTCGTTCTGCGGGATTCATTGTTCTGTACGTAATCGTCGGGAACAAAGTTTATGTTCAACATTTTGTTGTCTCCTAGTTATCAGAAGAAAGGCTAAGGCCAAAGGCCGTGGCCCAGCTGAAATTGCAGCCTCTTCTTTCAATTGCTGAACCTCTGCATGAGGTTTCAGCCGCTGCCAGACAATTGCCCATCTGGGCCGGCAGTTCCATTTGTCTGGCGATTGTGGCGTAAGCGTTCTGTGCGGTTATGGATATACTGTCACTGGCAAGGAAAAGCATTCGCTCTATTTTTGCTTTTTTGTAAAGTGAATTGAAATGTCTGCGGCAGCTTGTCAACTCGAGGATACATCTCTTTACCGCTTCTTCATCTTCAAAGCTGCCACTTCCGATTTGTATCGAGCGAGCAAAGAGCGGCATCAGGTGCCGGCAGATTACAACATTGCAGCTTTCAGATTCGATGTCGAGGATAAATACAATAGCATCCAAGTCGGTCTTGCGTCGCCCAAAAAATTTGGTGTAAGTTTTTGTTATAGCGAGCGGCCAAACTTCGAGTGATTTAATGTTCAGGTTAGCCTGCTCATATATGGCGAGGTACCGGTCTACTTTCTCCCGCTCCATTACCAGGACCATGGTATTGTCATCCTCGGTCGAAATATGATGCAGCATTGCCTGGTCGGGCTCATAGGGAAGTCTTTGTTTAATACGTGAAATAAAAGCTTCTTCAATTTTACTTTCAGGGACCTTCGGTGTTTTTAGGTGGTCGATGAAAATATCGTTGGCGGGTACTGATGCGACGACATCTTTGCCTTTGAAACTGCCGTTGCCGGTTTGTTCTTTTACCGTGTCAATAACCCATTTTTGCCACTGGCTGCTGCCCGGCTTGATGTTCTGGGGTCTGGCTTGACTTGCACCACCGAGAAGGGTAAGCGCCTTGCCGTTGTCTTCAAGCTGTATAAACTTGATTCGGTCATCCCCCACGTCTATGCCGATAGGGCAAACGTGGTTCTTCAAGAACCTAAGCATAATCATACCTCACTGTACACCCAAGGGCCTTTATGAAAATTGCTCTAAATAAAATATAGAAAACAAAAATCCGTTCTGGCCCGAAAGCTGCACAAAAAAATGAGGATTAAGAGAATTAAATTGGAAACAGCCGATAAAATAGCCGCTGGAGCTATGATTATTATTCGGACTTGAGCTGACGTTGCATTAAATCGGATATGGCCTGCTGGACAGGCTTGTTCTCGAACAGGATATCGTAGACTGCACGGGTGATAGGTATTTCAACTTTGTATTTGTCAGCAAGGGCACAAACACTTTTACATGTTGCTATGCCTTCGATTACTGAATCCGTGGCTTTTTGGGCCAGTTCGGCTGTTTGGCCCTGACCGACTCTTTCTCCGAACGAGCGGTTTCTTCCCTTAGGCGAGATACAGGTCGTAACCAAATCTCCGAGTCCGGTCAAACCTGAGAAGGTTTTTGGCTTGGCTCCCATGGCCAGGCCCAGACGGGTGATTTCAGCTAATCCTCTGCTAAGCAGGGCGGCCTTGGCGTTGTCACCTGCTTTGATACCGTCGATAATTCCGGCTGCGATGGCGATAACATTCTTCATTGCTCCGGCTAACTCGACTCCTACTATGTCATTATTGGTATATACTCGAAACCACGGACATGTGAGTGTATATTGAATGTCTTTTGCCAATTGGCTGTCTTGAGACGCCACAGCTGCCGTTGCGGGCAAACCTCTTGCCAGCTCGTCGGCGATAGTTGGTCCCGAAAGGGCGGCAATCTTTATTTTGTCTCCCAGGACATCGAGCAAAATTTCATCAGGTCGCATAAGAGTTTTGTTCTCAATGCCTTTTGCTACAGTAACAACCGGTACGTCATCAGGATAATAAGGTTTTAGCCTTGTCCAAGCGCTGCGCATAAATTGGCACGGCACGGCTGAAATAACCAGGTCGGCATCTGCCATTATCTTGTCATCAGCAGGCTCGAATACCAGTGATGAGGGCAGTTTGTATCCGGGCAGAAATTTGAAGTTTTCGCCGGTGGACTTGATTTGGTTGAGTTGTTCGGCGTCATAGCCCCATATTCGAGTGGCTATGTGCTTTTGGCAGAGCAGCATAGCCAAAACAGTCCCCATGGCGCCGTCACCAATAATTGATACATTTTGAAACATGTGAGGGATTCTAACAACCAAGGCGGCGTTTTTCAACAGTATGTGCCTGTATTATTTAATCTTCGATGATTTGCAGTTCTGACACACCGAGCCGTTTTAGTTCCGGAAGCTGGTTTCTGCCGAGTCTGGCCTCGATTGTGACCATACTGTCTAGGTATGTTTCACTCGTGACCCGTCCCTGTGCCCGAAGAAAGCTTTGTACCTTGCCGTTCGATTGACTGCTCAAAACTCGCACAAGCAACTCGGTTCCCTTGTATCTTTGCAACACTACTTCGCTGAGCTCATTGAGGCCTAAGCCGCTTTTGGCGGATATACTCACTGCGTCAGGAAAAAGGGTTTGCAGCGTTTCTAACTGGCTGATACCCTTGACAATGTCCACTTTGTTCAGCACGACAAGCACGGGTTTTTT